>NZ_MUGR01000063.1:0-675 GCF_002217195.1 Flavobacterium aquidurense
AGTTCCTACGGCGTTTGTTACCAGTCCCGCAGTTACGCTTCCTGTACTTGCATTATAACAAGAAGCATCCGTTTTAGAAGAAGGGGCTAATGCCAAAGGTAAAGCCGGTTGACCAACAGTTACCGAATTAGATTGACTCGAACAGGAATCTGTTACAGTCAGTGTATAAGTTCCCGCAGCAAGTCCTGTTACCGAAGCAGTAGTTCCCACTACCAGATTAGAGCTGTTTTTCCAGGAATACGTTACAGTTCCTACGGCGTTTGTTATAAGTCCCGCAGTTACGCTTCCTGTACTTGCATTATAACAAGAAGCATCCGTTTTAGAAGAAAGGGCTAATGCCAAAGGTAAAGCCGGTTGTCCAACAGTTACCGAATTAGATTGACTGGAACAGCCATCAGTAACAGTCAAAGTATAAGTTCCCGCCGGAAGATTCGAAACAGTAGCAGTAGTTCCTACCGAAGCATTCAAATCATTTTTCCATGAATAGGTTACAGTTCCCACCGAATTGGTTACCGCGCCTGCAGTTACGCTTCCTGTACTTGCTCCAAAACAAGTGATATCCGTTTTAGAAGAAGCAGCAAGGGTTAAAGCTGCAGTAGGCTGAAAAATGGTAACGGTATTGGTTTTATTTGAACAGCCATCAGTAACAGTCAAAGTATAAGTTCCCGCCGGAAG
>NZ_MUGR01000064.1:0-43248 GCF_002217195.1 Flavobacterium aquidurense
GTTACGCTTCCTGTGCTTGCTCCAAAACAAGTAATATCCGTTTTAGAAGAAGCAGCAAGGGTTAAAGCCGCAGTAGGCTGTGTAATAATAATTCCATTTAAATTTGCAGAACAGCCATTTGCATCAACTACTTTTATGTTATAAGTGCCGGCAGCTAAACTCTGTAGGGTATTTGGAGTTGTTCCTCCATTAATGTAATAGGTAAATGGAGCAGTTCCGTTTGTAACATTCACTTGAATTTTACCATCGTTACCACCAAAACAAGTTACATTAGTTGTTGGTCCCAATGCTATTGTGTAAAAAGGAGGCAAAGTAATATTAGAAGTTACAAAATCCCGATTTGCATACCACCACGAATTTATGGTATTTTTATTTCCATACTGAGGTGAACTATTATTATTGCTACTAAAACCATTCCAGGTATGACAGCCACTCGGAGGGACGTTACTCGGAGTACAGCCCGTTAGGTTTACTTTAACACCGTTGGTACCTCCTGTATAAGTAATATTACTATCATCCCAGTAAAATTTTAACACATATCCTGCCGGAGCAGCAGGTCTCACAGTTGTACATGAAAAACCATATTGATTTTCTTCTATATCATACATCGGAAAATGGAAGGCAGCTTGTCCAAAAGAAACTACAATTGGTATAGTAGTACCTTGAGCTATAACGTTTCCTAATCCATCTTTACCATTCCATGGTACGCTAACGGCATAAGGAGGATTTCCTGATCCGGATACACTTTGTGTTGTTAATACATCTTTAGTTCCAGGAGTGTAAATACCATCGCCATTGTTAAAATCAAGAAGTATTTCGATAGTTCCGCTTTTAAAAACACTAATATTGATGTTACTTTCTCCAATACCACAGTTGGTAATTCCGTTTATTTGGATGTTTCCGTTATATGTTCCATTTTTCCAGATATTAATATCGGGATCAGAAAGAAAAACTTCATATTTCGGACTCATTTTGGTTGCATCGGTAGCATTCCATACACTCTTTTGATCATTTGCTGTATTTCCTGTGTTACCAGGTCCGGTATTATTAAAAGCAACATTAAAGTACCAAGGTCTAAAACCGGCACCATTAAAATTAATTTTATTGACAAAGCCATTTTGAGTAACAGCTCCGGTTGTAGAACCGTTGTCAGGAGCAAAAACAAAGAAAGCACCATTAAAGTCAGTATCTTCATCGTCCATTGCAAGTGCCCAACGTTTAGAATAAAGACGTCCAGGGATCGATTTTTTAGTACTATTATTAGCAACTGTAATATCGTAGTAGTTATAAAAGATAGTTGAATAACTTGAGTTATTGCTTTCAAATTCAATCCAATAATCACCTGCCGGCATACCCGTTGGATCAAAAACAATAGGAGCATACCCTGTCGTTGTAATTCCGTCAACACCATTTGGGCCATTTTGAGCTCTGCTCAGGCGTTGCGCTTCTGTACCGGTTATATTTGATGTACCAGTAGTTAAATTATTAGTATAGGCTACAGTTCCGTCAGGTTTTAGGATTCTGAATTTCGAATCGACTTCGCTATTGCTATTATCAGGAGCTGTTCTTCTGGCTTTAGTAAAACCTAAGTATACTTTTTCGCTATTTGGGTTTTGAATTCTGATGTACAATCTTTGTATGTCAGTAGAACCATATTTTCCGAAATTACCAAATTCATCATGATTTATACACAGTGATGCTCGGTGAGTAATATCCGGAGTCGTTTGTTTAGTACCTTCGCCGCCATAAACATTTATGAAAAGGGAGCTTAACATAAAACTTAGAAGGATTTTTATTCTGATTTTAAAAGTAAAGTTTCGCATATTAAAAAATTTAATAGTGATATGATATTTCGGCTGGGATTAAAAACGAACTACAACTATATTTTGCAGTGATAAAACAGAAGATTTTCTTAAAATCATTGTGTTTTTAAAATCTAAAGAGTGTTTATTATAGCCAATCCCCATTGTTTTTTTCGGAGGAATGTAAGTGTAGATAATGACCTGACTTTTATTTTCCGGGCAAGAGGAAGAAGTTGCAATGACTTTAGTACCATTCCATTGGTCAAGTTTATTAATATCAACTAAGCTTAATTTTACATAGAACTCTACAGATTCTTCCGGAGCGAGGGTAATTGTTTTATTAAGAGTAGAATTATTTTTACTTTCTAACTTGTTATTTAACAAGACGTTGTTTTGTGAAGAACTTCCATCGGGGTTTTCTTCAAAGTCCGAAAAGTTCTCTGCAGATAATTGATAACTATCTGTAGTAGTTCCTGTGTTTTTAATTTGAATTAAAAATGAAGTTTCAAAGCCATTAAACTTTTGTTCATTATCTCCTTTAATAATTACTTCTGAATTGCAGGAACCAGATTGAGCAAATGAAACGCCACTGATTAAACAAAAGAGTATCGCAAATAGATTTTTCTGAAAAATGTTATTTTTAAAAGAAAAAATAAACTTACAATTATGAACAAATTTCAGCGTTTTTTCGAGAGTAGTTTTTGTTCTCATAACTTAGTATTTAGGTTTGTGATATTTATCAAATTTTAACAGAATCAAAGTTATATACAGTGATTAATTTTGATTTTTTTTGTCCATAACTAACCTAAAAACTCGTTTAAGTGTAAAATTTTTGTTACATAAAGCTCAAAAAAGCATTTTTATTTGTCATTTTTAACAAATAAAAAAACGTATTTTTTTTGGTTTTTTGATTAAAATACTGTTTTTCTGAATATTATAAATTATTAATAATCAAGTATTTAGTTAATTTTTTGCACATATTCATAAATCGACCAACTGTTGGGTTTAATAGATGAAGAGCACATTTTGGCAAATTATGTTTTTCGGATTTTTATAATTTTCAGATTTTTGCCTACCATTTATTCTTGTTAAAATTTGCATTAAATGTTAACAGAAATAAAAAAAAGAGAAGGTTTGATATTTCTTTTGTAAATTAGAAGTTCAATAAAAATATTAACCTCTTAAGAGGTTTCTAAACCTGTCGCTTATGAAAAATTTAATTTTAATACGTCATGCTAAATCAAGTTGGGAAGCACCTCTGAAAGATTTTGATAGGCCCTTAATGAAAAAAGGAATATTAGATGCTCATGAAGTTTCCTCAAATATTTCAAAATTTCTTCCTAAAACATATATAATGTGGAGCAGTACTGCCGCCCGGGCATCAGAAACCGCATTAATTTTTGCACAAAACATTTCGTATCCTATAGAAAGTATAGTTTATAAAGACGATCTTTATACTTTTGATGATAAACAATTAGAAAAGATTATCAAATCATGTGATAATAGTTTCGAAAGCGTTATTCTTTTTGGACATAACGAGGCTATTACAAATTTTGTTAATAAATTTGGGGATGTTTTTATCGAAAACGTTCCCACTTCTGGCTTTGTATCATTACAGTTTGATGCAGAAAGTTGGAATACTATAGATAAAGGTAAAACTCATAAAACAATTTTCCCCAAAGATTTAAAATAGATAAAATAGTGTACGAACAGAAATATATCGATAGAGAAAAAAGTTGGTTAGCGTTTAATGCAAGAGTACTTCAGGAAGCAGGAGATAATACAGTGCCGCTTTTAGACAGACTGCGTTTTGTTGGAATTTTTTCGAACAATTTAGATGAATTTTTCAGAGTCCGTTACGCTGCAATTCGAAGATTGAGCCTTTCCGGAATTTCTGGTGAAAAATACTTAGGCGGTGTTTCTGCCCATCAGTTAATTAAAGACATTACCGAAATTGTAATTCAGCAACAGTCTGAAAGTTTACGTATTTTAGGTAATATTGAAGCAGAGCTTGAATCCGAAAATATCTTTATTATCAACGAAGATCAGATTACTGATGATCAGAAAATTTTTCTTAAAGACTTTTTTGCTCAAAAATTAAGCCCGGAACTGGTAACTATCATTTTAAATGATTTAGCAGAATTCCCTATACTAAAAGATACCTTAGGTTATTTGGCAGTTCGTTTAGAGATGAATACAAACGATGAAGTTCGTTATGCTGTTATTGAAATTCCAAAAACGATAAACAGATTTGTGGTTTTGCCATCACATGATGATAAACATTATGTGATTCTAATTGATGATGTTATTCGTTATAATCTGAAAAACATATTCAATATTTTCGATTATAAAAGTGTTTCGGCACACATGATCAAAATTACCCGTGACGCCCAGTTAGATATCGACAGTGATTTGAGTAAAAGTATGCTCGAAAAAATTGCAACATCAGTAAAAGACAGGCGAATAGGAGAGCCGGTACGTTTTATTTACGATAACTTAATCGAAAACGATACACTGCATTTCTTTCTGGATAAAATGAAAATTGTAGAAACAGATAGTATTATTCCCGGAGGAAGATATCACAATCGTCGTGATTATATGAGTTTTCCAAACCTCGGTAGATATGATTTGCTTTACAAACCCAATGAACCATTACCAATTCCGGGCTTAAGCCTTGGAGGAAGTATTCTGGAAAAAATCAGTAAAAAAGATTATTTGTTACACGCACCATATCAGTCCTTTTCTTATCTGACGAAGTTTTTGCGTGAAGCGGCCCTCGATCCAAAAGTGATGAGCATCAAAATCACTTTATACCGTTTAGCAAAGAATTCGCAAATCATTAGTTCCCTGATTAATGCGGCCAAGAATGGTAAAAAAGTAACCGTTCAGATCGAGCTTCAGGCACGTTTTGATGAAGCTTCAAATATCTCGTATGCAGAACAAATGCAAACGGAAGGTATCGATCTTATTTTTGGAATAAAAGGTTTAAAAGTACACAGTAAAATATGTGTCATAGAAAGAATCGAAGACGGAAAAGCACGTCGTTACGGATTTATCTCAACTGGAAATTTTAATGAATCGACAGCAAAAATTTATACTGATGTAACACTTTTCACCTGTCATCAGGGAATTCTGAAAGATATATCGAAAATATTCGAATTTTTCGATATTAATTACAGAGTGCACAGATACAAGCATTTAATCGTGTCGCCACACTATACACGAACAAAATTCATCAAACTAATAGATCGTGAGATTTTGCATGCACTAGCCGGAAGAAAAACCCATATAAAACTTAAAATGAATAGCTTGTCAGATTTTAAAATGATCGACAAGTTATATGAAGCCAGTAATGCCGGCGTAAAAATTCAATTACAGGTAAGAGGGATTTGTTCGCTTATTCCTGGAATTCCCGGAATGAGTGAGAATATTGAAGCTATAAGTATTGTAGATAATTATCTGGAACATTCCAGAGTTTATATTTTTGGAAATGCCGGTTTAACCGAAGTTTATATTTCATCCGCTGATTTTATGACCCGAAACCTTGATGGAAGAGTCGAAGTAACCTGCCCAATTTATGATCTTGAAATAAAGAAAGAATTAATAGATAACTTCAATATTGCCTGGAAAGGAAATGTTAAAGTAAGATATCATTCCTATAAATTAGATAACAAATACAAGCCGCGAAACCACCATGCCCCATTTAGAGCTCAATTTGAAACTTATAAATATTACCAAAATAAAGTTTCAATGTTAGAAGCCGTTTCGCAGAAATAAATTAATAAAACAAAGAATAATTTTCAAATCATAAGTGAGCATGATTAATATAAAGAAACTTGCAGCAATAGATATTGGTTCAAATGCCATGAGGCTTCTGATATCGAATGTTGTAGAACAAGAAGGCAAAGAACCTCAGTTTAATAAGAGTTCGCTTGTTCGTGTGCCAATTCGTTTGGGACAAGATGCCTTTACCGTAGGAGAGATTTCAGAAGAAAATATAGATCGAATGGTTGATGCCATGAAAGCATTTAATCTTTTGATGAAAGTACATAAAGTAGAACGTTATATGGCATTTGCCACTTCGGCAATGCGTGAAGCTTATAATGCCAAAGAGGTTGTGGCTTTGATTAAGAAAAAAGCCGACATAAAAATCGAAATTATCGATGGTAAAAAAGAAGCCGCTATTATTGCTTCGACCGATTTACATCATTTATTAAAAACAGACGAAACCTATCTTTTTGTAGATGTTGGTGGCGGAAGTACGGAGTTTACTTTGTTTTCTGACGGAAAGCTAATTAATTCAAGATCATTCAAAGCCGGAACAGTTCGTTTATTGAATAATATGGTGCACGATGTAGTTTGGGATGAAATCGAAAAATGGATCAAAACCAATACGGCAGATTATGAAGAAGTAACATTGATAGGTTCCGGAGGAAACATCAATAAATTGTTTAAGATGTCCGGAAAACAGCAGGAAAAGCCGCTTTCATACATTTACATCAATTCGCAATATGCATTTTTGAATTCCTTGACTTACGAACAAAGAATTGCTGAGCTGGGATTGAATTCAGATCGTGCCGACGTTATTATTCACGCAACAAGAATTTATCTGAATGCGATGAAATGGAGTGGAGCACGCCAAATCTACGTTCCGAAAATTGGACTTTCTGACGGAATCGTAAAAGCAATGTATTACGGTAAGATTTAATTTTTTAAATATTTTTTGCCACGAATTTCACGAATTAGCACGAATCATTTTTTATAACAAGAATAAAAAATTAGTGTAAATTTGTGAAATTAGTGGCAACTTTTTTTTAAGATTTAAACTTATCATAATAATACCAAACTTACAGATAAATGAACAAAACAAGACTTGAAGCTTTTAGTGATGGTGTTTTAGCTATTATTATAACGATTATGATTTTAGAAATTAAAGTACCTGAGGGGCATGAGTTTGCTGATTTAAAGCCACTTATTCCTAAGTTTCTAAGTTATGTCCTGAGTTTTATTTATGTTGGAATTTACTGGAACAATCACCATTATTTAATTCACGGGATGACCAAAATCAACGGAAAAATCCTTTGGGCCAATTTGCATTTACTTTTTTGGCTTTCTCTGATTCCTGTTGCAACCGGATGGATGGGAGAACATAATTTTGAAAAAGCTTCTATGACTTTGTATGGAGTTGTATTGTTTTTATCTTCAGTAGCCTATTTTATTTTGCAGCGCATTATCATCATTAATGAAGGAGAAAATTCAGTATTGGCAAAAGCGATTGGCAGAGATGTAAAAGGACGCGCTTCGTCTGTTTTGTATATTGTGGGAATAGTTTTTTCATTTTATAACCAATGGATTTCTGGTGTGGCTTATTTGGCAGTAGCCTTGTTATGGCTTATTCCGGATAAAAGAATTGAAAGAGTTTTTACTTCTAAAAATTAATTTATTCCGCATACATAATGAAATCAGTTTTTCAGTCCATTCAGAATTTATCTCATGATGAATTAGCACTTTTAGAGGGTTTGATTACTTTTCGACAGCTCAAAAAAGGAGAATTGCTATTGAAAGAAAATCAGATTTGTAATGAAATTGTTTTTATCAAAAAGGGAATTTTACGATCCTTTTTCTTCAATCATCAGGGAGATGAAATCACGAATTGTTTTGCTTTCGAAAATGAATTCATGGCTTCGTTTTCCAGTTTTATAACGCAAAATGTTGCCGAAGAAAATATTCAGGCATTGGCAGATACAGAGTTGGAGGTAATAAGCCGTGAAAACCTTCAGAAACTATATGGTTTAGGGACTCATTGGCAGGAAATAGGCCGTAAACTAACGGAGATGGAATATGTGACACTTCAAAAAAGGATGATTTCTTTTCAGAAGTTGTCAGGTACACAGCGTTATGAAGAACTTTATCAGAATCATCAAAAATACCTTCAGTTGATTCCACTTCAATATTTGGCATCTTATTTAGGCGTTACGCCAAGGCATCTAAGCCGGATTCGTAAAGCGATTTTATAGGACATTTGTCCGGTTATCGAAACATATTGCATCATTATTTTTGCTGAAAACAATATATAATGATGAGAAAAAATATTTTAATAATTGGCGGAACCGGTTTAGTGGGTAAAGTCATATTACGAATTCTTCAGTCTAGAAATCCTAACCATAACCTGTTTGTTGGAAGTCGCCAGTTAGGAAAAACCAATAATGATTTAGTTATTGATGTTACCAATCCAAAAACGTTTGATTGTATTGCTCAAAATAAAATTGACCTGATTGTATTGTGTACAAAAGACAGTAATAATGAAATTTTGCAGTTTGCGATAAAAAATAAACTGGATTACATCGATATTACAAAGCCAACACCAGATCTCACTATTGCGTATGATTTAGCCAGGGCAAATAAACAGAAAATAAATAGCCGAATTGTTTTTAGTTCCGGTTGGATGGGAGGTATCGTGGGCAGTCTGGTTGATTTTATAGAACCTGACAAACATAAAATTCAGGAAACCAATATTTTTATCTATTATTCTGTAAAAGATCTGGCAGGGAAAAGTTCAGCGAATTTTTTAGCCGAAAATGTATGTAAGCCATTTATTGTTTATAAAAATAACAAGCCACAAAAAGTAAAACATTTTTTAAATTCTGAAAAATTTGATTTTTCATTCGGAATTGGAAAACGACAGGTTTATAACCTTGATGTTCCCGATTTGTTTATTTTAAATCAGATCGAAAAAATACCTACCGTTTCAGTTAAGATGACTTATAATTCTAAGTTTATAACCAGTTTAATGGGATACTTTCAGTCGCTTAAGATTTTTAATATCATGTTTTTACGAGAAAGACAATTGCTTTTTGGTTCAAGTGGAAATGGCGATCAAACCATTTTTGAAGTCATTGTTAAAACTGCTGATACAATAAAAAGAGTTAGCTTGCAAAGTAGTAAAGGCCAGGCCGAATTAACTGCTTTTTCTACAGTTCTCCATATCGAAAAGATGTTAAGTGAGACGTTATTAAGTGGTATTTACTTTAGCCATCAAATTCATTCGGCGAATGAAGTTTACGAAGCATTAAATAATTATAGCAGCATTAATCTTAAAATAATCGAATAGTAGATGAAAAAAATATTGATTATAAACGGACATCCAAATCCTTCCAGCTTCAATTTTGCACTAACTGATAGTTATAAAAAAGGAGCAATTCAGTCGAATGCTCAGGTCGAGACGATAGTTATTGCTGAATTAAATTTTAATCCAAATCTCAAATTTGGTTATCAAAAACGTACTGAATTAGAACCGGACTTATTAGAAGCTTGGGAAAAAATTCAGAGAGCCGATCATTTAGTCTGGATTCATCCCGTTTGGTGGGGCGGTTTACCTGCAATTACAAAAGGATTTATAGATCGTTTATTTTTACCCGGAATGGCGTTTCAATACCGCGAAAACTCAGTTTGGTGGGATAAATTGCTTAAAGGAAAAACCGCTCATATTATCACAACATTAGATCAGCCGGGTTGGTACTATCGATTCTTTTATGGGAGACCAAGCGTCAATCAGTTAAAAAAATCTACTTTAGAGTTCTGCGGAGTAAAACCTGTAAAAGTCAGTTATATTGGAATTATAAAAACGGCTGACGAGGAACAAAGGAAAAAATGGCTTGAAAAAGTATTCGGTTTTGGTTGGAGAAATAAATAAGGATTCCTCAAATTGCACTAATTTTTAGGAATTAATTTCTGAAATTTTAAAATAAAAATTAGTGCAATTTCGGTATCAAATCTTAAGTATGCAGATCCAGGCCAAATGTAGTACGCAAAAGATCGATATTTGGGTTAATCTCCATTAAACGGTTGTATTTATCCTGATCGTTAAGACTTCTTTTCATTTCGATGGCTTCATTTACAATGATCTCGATCTTAATATCATGATTGTGCAAATGTCCTTTTAAATGTCCTAAAAGGCCATTAATCTGACTTTCGAAATCTAATTTAGAGCCTTCATTAGGTAATTCAAGTGTAATGGTGGTTCCGTTTAAGGTTGGGTCGTTAATTAATAATAACGATTCCATGATTCTTAAACCTTTGTCACCCAGACGTTGCGCATATTTATTCCATTGTACTAACATTTCAGTCTCGGTAAAATCTTCCGTTGGCATTATAGAAGTAGGTTTTACATAAGATTGTTTGTTAGCTTCCAGTTCTTTTTTCTTGCGAATACTGGACAATGAAAAAGCAGAAATTTTAGGTTCGTTGCTAACTTCAGGTTTTGGGGTTTCTGCTTTTGGAGCTTCAGTTGTTTCTTTGTTTATAGAAGTTTCAACATTAGGTGCAGCTGTATTAGCAGTTTCTTCTTTTGGAGTCTTAACTTCCACAATAGAATAACCGCTATTTTTATAATAAGTAGGGGGAATTATGAATTGCTCAACTTTTTTTTTTCTCCATCAAAGCTGATAGAGGCCAATTGCATCAAACATAGTTCGACCAAAAGACGTTGATTCTGACTCAATTTATATTTTAAATCACAGTCGTTCGCAAGGTCAATTCCTTTTAGTAAAAATTCCTGAGAGCATTTTTGTGCCTGAACACCATACATTTGCTGTGCTTGTTCACCTACTTCCAGCAAAGCGATTGTAGCAGGAGTTTTACTTACTAATAAATCTCTGAAATGCGAAGCCAGACCGGCAATAAAATGATGTCCGTCAAAACCTTTTGCGAGAATATCATTGTAAGCCAGTAAAAGATCCGGAATCTTGTTTTCTAAAAGTAAATCAGTAATAGTGATATACGTTTCGTAATCTAAAACGTTTAGGTTTTCAGTTACGGCCTGACGCGTTAAGTTGGTGCCGCAGTACGAAACCACACGGTCAAAAATAGATAAAGCGTCACGCATTGCACCATCGGCCTTTTGAGCAATAATGTGCAAAGCATCGTCTTCAAAATTGATTCCCTGACTTTTGGCAACTTCAGCCAAATGTTCTTTAGCATCTTTTACGGTAATTCTCTTGAAATCAAATATCTGGCAACGAGATAAAATCGTTGGAATAATCTTGTGTTTCTCTGTTGTTGCTAAAATAAAAATAGCATGTTTTGGCGGTTCTTCCAATGTTTTCAAAAAAGCATTAAAAGCAGCCGAAGACAACATATGAACCTCGTCAATAATATAGACTTTATATTGCCCGGTTTGTGGCGGGATTCTAACCTGATCAATCAGACTACGAATATCATCAACCGAGTTGTTTGAAGCTGCATCTAACTCAAAAACGTTAAAAGCGAAATCTTCGTTAGGATCATCGTATCCGGGCTGGTTTATTTTACGAGCCAAAATACGCGCGCAAGTCGTTTTACCAACTCCACGTGGTCCTGTAAATAAAAGAGCAGAAGCAAGATGATTGCTGTCTATGGCATTCAGCAAAGTGTTGGTAATGGCTTTCTGACCTACAACATCCTTAAAGGTTTGTGGGCGATACTTACGGGCCGATACTACAAATTGTTCCATATTCTATTTTATTCGATAGCAAAGATAGGCTGAAATTTGCCAAATCACAAATCTGAAATTCATAAAAATTTGAGGGGATTTTAAGTGATTTGAATGTGAGGAAGTAAGGGATTTAATTGGATAAAATTAAATGTCTTTGGAATAAAAAAACAAGTATTTTTATAAAAAATATAAAGCAGAAATTTAAAAATAATTATTTTATTTATGAACCAGTACAATTTTAAAAATAATATCCTACGTCTAAAAGTCAAAAAAGCACCATTAATTTTTAGAGCTATAATCTTCTTTTGTGCTTCTGCTTTTTTTGTTTTACCAGTAATAGGAGTGATTTTTGATATTGCTTTTGGAGGAAGTTTAAATATTGGGCATTTTATTGGAGTTGGCGTATTTTATGCGATTGGATTTTATGTACTACGAGTTTTTCTATGGAATACTTACGGCAATGAAACTATTGAGATATTAGAAAATAAAATCATTTATGAAGCCAATTATGGTTGGTTTAAAGGAGGAAGAACAGAAATGGAAATTACGTCTCCGGCCTATTCTTTTAAATCAGTTGGGTATGAAGAAGATAATGAAGCCGTTTTAGTTATTAGCTCTGAAAATGCTCAAATGGAATCAGTTGTAAAAATGCCAATAGATGAGATTAAAGCATTATTGCGTATTTTAGACCCAGTTTTAGTATAATAAAGATTGATTAGAAACGTAAGTTAATTTGGGATTTCCATTTATAAACCCCGCACGATATGAAAAAATACCTGTTAGTAATCACAATTGCATTTTACACTTTTCAGATTCACGCACAAACTGCGCAGGATACAATTGATATCAAACGAGTGACGCTGGCTTATATCGAAGCACAGCATAACCCCAATCCTAAATTGATGGAAAGTGCTTTGCATCCGCGATTGGTAAAAAGATCGGTTTTTAGAAGTAAAGCAGCCCAAAAAGATTATATCTCTGAATATTTTGCAGAAAACATGGTTATTCTTGCAGAGACTTATAATGCAAAAGGAGATAAGTTTCCTGGAAATCCAAGAAAAGAAGTAAAACTGCTGGATATTTCTGCAAGAACCGCTTCAGTAAAATTACTAGCCGATGCCTGGATAGATTATATGCATATTGTAAAAACCAATGGAGAGTGGAAAATAATAAATGTGCTTTGGCAATATAATGATATAACGCAGCATGAGTAGGAGTGAATCCAAATAGTTGAATTACTTAACTGGAAAAAATATAAATTTTATAATATTATTATGTAAAATCTTGATAATTAATTTATTAACTTTAGATGTTTAATTAATTAAAAAATATCTAATATGAAAATTAAATCTATTTTACTAGGAATGAGCCTTGCTCTAGCACTAGTGGCTTGCGGTCCTAAAGATGCAGATATTCAAAAAGAAATTTCTGCCAAACTGAGTGCTCTGCCAGGAGTTGAAGTTACTGTAAAAGATGGTGTTGCTACTATTTCAGGTATTTGTAAAGATGATGCTTTCAAGCAAAATGCAGAAAGTATTATTAAAGGAATTAAAGGAGTTAAATCAGTAGTCAACAATTGCGAAATTGCGGCACCGGAAACTGTAACTGAAACTGCTCCTGTAGAAATTAACCCTGATGCTGTTTTAAATACTTCGGTAAATGAGGTAGTAAAAACGTATAATGGCGTAAGTGCTACAGTCAAAGATGGTGTGGTGACACTTACAGGAGACATCAAAAGAGATCAATTGCAAAATTTGATCAAAAGTGTGCAGGAATTGAAACCTAAAAAAGTAGAAAATAAGTTAACTATTAAATAAAGACATTATGAGTTTACTAGATAAATACAAAGAGTTAACAGATTTGGCTACTAATTTAGGGATAGCGAATTTGCAGGTAAGAGAACAAGATAATGTATTGTATATAGACGGTACAGCAAAATCAGCTGAAGACAAAGAAAAAATCTGGAGTGCTTACGGAAAAATAGATCCTGATTTTAGAGCAGCAGATGCGGTGATAAACATTACTGTTGCTGAAGGTGCCACAACAGAATACACAATAAAAGGTGGTGATTCTTTGTCGAAAATAGGAAAAGCCCATGGTGTTTCGTGGGAGGCAATTTTTGAAGCCAACAGAGATATTATTAAAAATCCGGATCTGATTCAGCCGGGTTGGAAAATAAAAATACCAACAGCATAATTTTTTAAGTGTTGTTTTTAAAAGTCCTTCTTATGATGGGCTTTTTTTATGCTTATTGGTGAATTATAGCACACGGATGACGCGGATTCGATATTGCGTAAACGCGGATAAAAACAGATTTTTTTAAGTCATTGCGAGGAACGAAGCAATCTCATTTGCTCAATCAATTATAAAGTAGTTACTTCGTTTCTGGCAATGACGCAGATTGTGTAAAAACATAAAACTCTCTTCTGAAACCTAAATCCTTAGCCCTGATGGAAGCGGCATCCTTTTTCTGACCGCCGCGGCGGAAGGGAAAAGATACAGCGGACAGCAGGAATAGCTCCTGAAAATTACCTTCCTTTTATACTCAAATCATTCAGAAACTTGGCGGTTTCCTGATCGGAGTCAGCAGAGAAACCTGATACATAGACTCCTTTTTTGCCTGATGTTGATTTAATTCCGTATACAACTGCCTCATCGCCCGGGTCTGAATTTCCCTCGTATCGATACACATGAACAATTTCAAATTTTTCGGGATTCTTTTTTATCATGTCTGAGTTTAAATTAAAATCAAACGTAAATCCTTTCTCATTCAATTGATCTAAAGCTTTTGAAACAGTTGCGTAGTGATACATTCTAATCATGATAATTGAATTTTAAAATTATGGATTTTAAAGATAACTAATTTAAAATTAAAATGTTATGAAAGTAAGTCGAAAAACTAAAATTTAAAATCATTATTGTTAGTGTATAAATGCCTATTTTTGCGCCGCAGACCGCCTTATCGTCGTCCTGATTTATCGGGAGGGAGGAAAGTCCGGACACCAGAGAGAAGCATAGCGGGTAACACCCGTCGGCGTTAGAAATAGCGCAAGGACAAGTGCAACAGAAAGTATGTACAGGTAATGCTGTAGTGAAACCAGGTAAACTCTATGCGGTGAAATACCAAGTATATCAGCATTTAAGGGCTTCTCGTCCGTTGTTGAAGGGTAGGTAGCTCGAACTTATGAGTAATTGTAAGTCTAGATAAATGATAAGGCTCTGATTTATCAGGGACAGAATCCGGCTTATAGGTCTGCATTTTTTTATATTTGTGAAACACTCTAACCAGCTTTCACAAATAACCAATCCAAAATTTTTTCTAATTAACTGTTTTACCTGATGGCAGGCATATGACACGGATTCGCTTTCGCGAAAGCGTGAATTTAGGCGAATTTTTTTGTTGTTTAAATGGTTTTGCTACAAGACTCAAAGACACTAAGTTTTTGTTTCTTCCAGCCGTAATTATATAGTTTTTTTATTTGTGTCTTAGCACCTTTATGGCATTTATTTACTGATTATGAAACGAATTACTTAAAGAAATTGAATTGGTAGCTAAAGTTAAAGGTCTGCAATCCCCCGAAGATATTGTAGATCAGAATATCTTAAAACTAGAAAAATCGCCTAAAAAAGCGACTTCATCTATGCACAGAGATTATTGGGCAGGTAATAAAATAGAGGCAACTTCGCTGACAAAATTTGTGGTCGAAGAAGGTTTAAAATAGGGCGTAAAAACTCCTCTGTACGAAAAAATAAGTACTGTTTTATTGTCGTAAAAAAGTTTAAGCTTCGTCTTTTGTAGCACGAACTAAGCTAATTCCGGACATGAAAAAGACAATGCCAAGTATGCCGTAAATAATTAATGATTTAATGTCTCTTGTTTCGCCTGAAGTACCTGCAAATATTACAGCAGTGTAAATCAAACCAACTATTCCGAGGATTGTAAGTAATCCACCGAAAAATCTTTTTAGGTTCATGATGTTTGGTTTTAAATGTTTCATTACAAATGTATTACGCAATTTGTGTGTGGCGTTATACAATTGAAACTAAAACTTATATCATTTACAGTAAATAAGTTATGGTGTTATTTTAAATTCTAATCCGATATTTCGAGTGCTTTCGATTTTAATATTTGGATCTGAGTTAAAATATTTTCTAAGCCTGCTGATAAAAACATCCATACTTCGTCCGGAGAAATAATCATCTTTTTTCCAGACAGACATTAAAATTTGGTCCCTTTTTAATAACTGGTTATGGTTCAGATATAAATATTCAATAAGAGTAGCTTCCATTTCTGTGAGTTGCTGAACGTGATTTTTATTATTTAGGGTTAATCTTTCATTATCAAAAATATAAGAACCAATCTCGATTATATTCTCTCCGTTCAAAGTTCTCTTTTGTTCGATTCTCTTTAAAATATTCTGCAGACGCAAAATAAGTTCGTCGACTTCAAAAGGTTTTATGATATAGTCGTCTGCGCCTAGTTTTAATCCAATGATTTTGTCTTCTTTTAACTTTCTTGCCGTTAGAAAAATAAATGGAATCTCAGGATTGATAGTGATTATTTTTTCGGCCAGTGAAAATCCATCCAATTTTGGCATCATGACATCAAAAATGCAAATGTCAAAAGTCTGGTTTTTAAAATAGTCTAAAGCTATTTCTCCATTTTGTGCCCAGGTAACTTCAAATTGATGTAATTCTAAATATTTTTTTAAAATTCCCGCAAAATCAAAATCGTCTTCAGCTAAAAGTAATTTTTTCAAAATAATGTAATATTAAACTTTTAATAAAATAGTAAACTGGGTTCCTTTTCCTAAATCACTCACAACGCTCACAGAGCCCTGATGCGCTTTTATAATCTGATCGACATAATACAACCCTAAACCTAAGCCTTTTGTATCATGAAGATTTCCTTGCTCTACGCGATAGAATTTTTCAAATAGAAGAGATTGTTTGTTCTTTTCAATTCCAATTCCGTCATCTTCAATACTAATGGAGAATTGATTTTGGACTATTCTTGTTTTTATAAGAATCTTATGAGAACCATATTTTACAGCATTTTCCAGAACATTTAAAAAGGCCGTGGTCAGATGGAATTTATCTAAAACTAAAATGGTTTTCTGTGTTTGAAAATCAGTTTGAAGATTGACTTTTGGGAATGTAATTTTAAAATCATGTATGATTGAAAGCAGAAAATCTTCGGTTTCTGTTTTTTCTTTTTGTAATTCTATTCCGTTTTCGGCCAGTGAATTTGCCATCACCTGATCGATTAAATTTTGCAAACGATTGTTTTGACGTGAAATCGTGTCGACAATTGCATTAAAATTTTCATCATTATCCCTGATGTCTTTTCGCTCTAATATTCTGGTCGAAATACCTAAAGTGGTCAAAGGCGTTTTAAGCTCGTGCGTGATATTATTGATAAAATCAGTTTTGATATCGTTTACTTTTTTCTGTTTTATTAAAGCTTTTATAGCAATAACAAAAAGCGTTATCAGTGTTAGTATAGAAAGTAAAGACAAGATTAAAACGAACGTCATTCGTCCTAAAATAATCATTTCCCAGTCGATTACAGAAACATACATCGAGTCTTCGGTCAATAGTTTATAATCTTGATTGGCGTAGGTTCCGTTTGTAGTGCCAACATAACTGCGAACTAAAAAAGCATGATTTAAAGAAATCAGATTTCCGTATAATTTGTTTTGAATAAAAGGTTTTTCAGAGAAAATAGTATCGATTTTTTTTGCGTTTTGATACAGTACAAATTTGTTCAGTACAATGGCAAAATCTATTTTCAGGTTGGGTAACTCCCTTTGAAACTTACGTTGGATTTTCTGTGTTAAAACATCGTTATATTCATTTTCGAGAATATAGGTTTTAACCTCAGATTTGTTGTTTTTTCCCTGAATGTAGTTTTCGGATAATTGTTTGTAAAGTGCTTCTTTCCTGGCAACAATTACAGAATCGATATCACTGTAATTATTAGAGATCCGGGCAATTGTATTTTTGATTTCAGTATGAAACTGCGCCACTTTATAATCGTAAGTAGTTTTGACCAAATAGCATTGTACTGTCGATAAAACAATCAAGGCGATGACAGAAAAGGCTATTAGTAAATTGATTCTTTGTTTCATTAGCTGTTTTTTGTTATGGCACACTGATGACGCGTATCAAACAGGTTTACACGGATTTTTACTGTGTGTGACGCAGGTCAAAGATTTTGTGGGTTTTCTAAAATAGTTGACCTGTGTAAACCAGTTTAATCCGTAAAATCTATGGGCTATTCCCAATTCAAAAATAATGCTTTTATGATATAATAAACGCATTAACTGCGCATTAACCTTCAATTAACCTACGGAACCTTTTTTTAGAAGCATTTTTGCAGGATTACAACTTTAAACCTAGCTAAAAATGAACTTTAATTTGCTATTTAAACTTTTTTTAATTCTCTTTTTGTTCTTGCTTTCGTTGTCAGGATATGCACAAGACGAAATTCACTTATTTCAAATACACAGAGCGGGCTATGAGAAAGAAATTTATTTATTTTTTTTGGAATTCTTTTAGATGCATAAAAAAAATCTATGTTTCTATGTGTTAAAATTAAAGTTTAGAGCTTAAATTATTGAAAAAATGGAGCGAAATCGAAAATTTAAATAAATCTCGATTTCGCTCCATTTGAGCTTATTATATTCAAACGAAAATTAACCTTCGTCGTCTTCTGTAGCTTTGTTTAATTTGATGCTCAATTCTTCCTCATCATCGGTTGAGTTGAGTTCGAAAAAACTAAAAAACGAACCTCCGTAATTTTTCTGAAAAGAGAAATTACTTAAATGTTCCATTTTGGTATATTTAGAATGTTCGATGATCATCATTCCGTCTTCGTTCAGTAATTCTCTCTCGAAAACCGTCAGAACAATTTTCTCAAATGCAGCCTGATCTAATCCGTAAGGCGGATCGGCAAAAATAATGTCGTAAGAGGTTCTGGAGTTGTCCAGAAATTTATACACATCACTTTTTGTGGCGGCGATGTCAAAATCATATTCTGATGCAACTTGTTTGATGAATTTTACACAGCCAAAATCACCATCAACGGATGTGATTGGAGCGCTTCCGCGTGAAGCGAATTCAAAACTAATATTTCCTGTTCCGGCAAATAAATCCAAAACCTTTAAGCCTTCAAAACTAAAATGATTGTTCAGAACATTAAATAATGCTTCTTTACTCATGTCGGTCGTTGGTCTTACAGGAAGGTTTTTTGGCGGAAAAATGCGGCGTCCTTTGTATTTTCCTGAAATGATTCTCATGATTGAAATAAGATATAATGTTTTTGATTTTGTGCAGTTGAGTAGCTGTTTTTTTGTTGTAATGCGCTTACATCCAAAAATGAAATATGACGAATGTATTTGTATGCAATCGCATAAAACGGATCGTTTTGATGTATGGTACCTAATAATTCAAGTTGAAAACTTTCCGGGTTTAAACTCAATTGTTCGGCTGTAAAAAGAATATAATAAAGAAAATCTTCCGGAGTCTGGTATTCAAAAGAATTGAACAATAACAATTTTTGATTTTGAACTACAATAACTTCAAAATGATTAGCATTGAAATTCACGACCATTTTTTTCTCGTCGTTGTTTTTTGAACTTTCCAGAATTTTCTCGACCAAAATACTGTTGACATGTTTGTAATCGAAAGAACCAACAGTATCAATTAAAAAGTTATTGATGTTGATATACGGAATGTAAACCGAGTTCATTTCGTAATTTGAAATTTTATCAAAAGTAAAAAAATCGGTTTCGAAAACCTTTGTATTGTACTGTAAATAACTTCCCAAGAAATTTTCGTCGAATAAAGCACTAGGTACAAAAGTCGAAAGATTGTTATTGTGAATTACGAGAATTTCGTCGTAAGTATCTTTTAATTCCGGATAGTTTTTGAAAGCAGCACTATATAATTCTTCAATTTTTGATGTTTTTTGTGTGGTATCAAAGTTGACTTCATTAAAGGCTGTAATCGTATTATTTAAGGTGTCAAAACAACAAAACGAGAATCCATTCAATGAAACCTGAATAGAAAGCTTTTTGTAATTTTTGGAAGTGATGTTAGTATTTTGCAATGACATATTGATTTACAATTCGTTACCTGTTTTACAAGAAAGAATTTAAGGCGACCACAAACTTACAAATTAAAAAGGAACAATTATAATTGCAATTTCGAAAAACAGTTTTAATTGGATTTTAAAATACGGTTAAATTTTCTTTACCATGTAAGGGATTTAAGTTCATGTTAATTGAGCGTAATAAAAGTAAAACTTAAATTCCTTACATTACTTATATGGTTTATAAACGTTTCAATTGTAATTGATTTTTGTAATTGACATTGACATTGCCATTTAAAAGCCCGTTCTTTGTATCTCAATTTTTCCTTATGAATTCATCACTTTTTTACGGCGTTTTGCAAAAACAATTTCCTTTTGCGCCCACTTACAAACAGGATATTTTTTTTCAAAAAATCGCTATTTTCCTAACAGATACACATAACGACACTATTTTTGTCTTGAAAGGATATGCAGGAACCGGAAAAACGACTGTGATCTCGACGATCGTAAACAATCTTGGAGATATCAATAAAAAGTTTGTCTTGCTTGCGCCAACAGGCCGCGCAGCAAAAGTGATTGCTAATTATTCGAATACGCCCGCATTTACAATTCATAAAAAAATATATTTCCCTAAAAAATCAGCTGGTGGAGGCGTGGCTTTTACCAAGCAGTTAAACAAACATAAAAACACTATTTTTATCGTCGATGAGGCTTCGATGATTTCAGACAGTAATTCAGATTCGAAATTGTATGATAACGGATCGCTTCTGGATGATCTGATTCAATATGTATATTCCGGAACTAACTGCAAAATGATCCTTCTGGGAGATACAGCGCAGTTGCCACCGGTGAATTTAGATATAAGTCCTGCATTAGATGTTCAGACTCTGGGTATTCATTATGACAAAGAAATCGAACATATCGAACTCGATGAAGTAATGCGTCAGGAAGAAAGTTCCGGTATTTTGTTTAATGCCACTGAATTACGTGAATTGCTAAAAGATACTTTTATTACGGAGTTTAAGTTTAATGTAAAAAAGTTCAAAGACATTGTTCGTCTTACTGATGGTTACGATATTCAGGACGCTATAAACTCGGCATACAGCAATTACAGTATTGAGGACACTGCTTTTATTGTACGTTCGAATAAAAGGGCGAATCAGTATAATGAACAGATCAGAACCCGAATTTTATTTAAGGAAAGTGAACTTTCGGTTGGTGATTTTCTGATGGTGGTAAAGAATAATTATTTCTGGTTGAAAGAAACAGATGAAGCCGGATTCATTGCCAACGGTGATATCATTGAAGTTTTGGAACTCTTCGGAATCAAAGAATTGTACGGATTCAATTTTGCAAAAGTAAAAATCAGAATGGTCGATTATCCGGATCAGAAACCTTTTGAAACCGTTTTGTTATTGGATACTATAAAAAGTGAGTCTCCGTCTTTGACGTATGAAGAATCAAATCGTTTGTATGAAGAGGTGATGAAAGATTATGAAAATGAAACCACGAAATACAAGAAATTTCAGAAAGTAAAAGAGAACGAGTATTTCAACGGATTACAGGTAAAATTCTCCTACGCCATAACGTGTCACAAATCGCAAGGTGGACAATGGAATACCGTTTTTATAGAACAGCCGTACTTACCTAACGGAATCGATCGTGATTATATCAGGTGGTTGTATACCGCTATGACGCGTGCCAAAAATAAATTATATTTGATAGGCTTTAAAGACGAGAGTTTTGAGGAGTAAAACCTAATTTCACGAATTAGCACGAAATATTTTTTTTTAGATTTAGCATTAGTGAAAATCTGTGAAATTCGTGTTTATAATTATTTACAATGACAACACTAAACGACTTACATTCGATTTCGTCTTCGTTTTCGAATACAGATAAAATGCCGGTTTTGTTTTTGGGGCACGGCAGCCCGATGAATGCAATTGAAGAAAATCAGTTTGTGGCGGGTTTTCGCAATCTGGCTAAAACATTGCCTCAGCCCAATGCGATTTTGTGCATTTCGGCACATTGGTTTACCAACGGAACCAAAGTTACTGCCATGCAAATGCCAAGAACGATCCATGATTTTGGAGGATTTCCGCAAGCACTTTTTGATGTGCAATATCCTGCGAAAGGAAGTCCGGAACTGGCTGTTGAAACTAAGAAAATATTAGAACCCGTAAATGTCGATTTAGACGAACATTGGGGTTTAGATCATGGCGCGTGGAGTGTAATTAAACACTTATATCCTGAGGCAAATGTTCCCGTAATTCAGTTGAGTATTGATTATACCAAATCAGGGCAATATCATTTTGAGCTAGCCAGGAAACTTCAATCTTTGCGCCGTAAAGGAGTTTTAATTATCGGAAGCGGGAATATTGTTCACAATCTTCGTTTGGTTGATTTCAGGAATTTTGATAAAGACAATTACGGTTTTGATTGGGCTATCGAAGCACGCGAAACCATCAATAATTATTTGCTCGACGAAAATTTTCAGCCTTTAATTGATTTCGAAAAAATGAATAAAGCGATACAATTGGCGATTCCAACTCCGGATCATTATTTGCCTTTATTGTATACTTTAGGTTTAAAAGAAAAATCAGAAGAACTGAGTTTGTTCAATGATAAATTGTTAGCCGGTTCTTTGAGTATGACGTCAGTAAAAATTATGTAAAAATATTTCGTGATTCTCTGTGTAAAAGTTATTACACAAAGTTGCGCAAAGATTTCACAGAGACTCGCAAAGAATAAAAAAATAAAAATAAATTTAAATGAAAATAATAGCTGTAATTCCGGCACGATATGCTTCAACGCGTTTTCCTGCTAAATTAATGCAGGATCTTGGAGGTAAAACTGTAATTCTGAGAACTTATGAAGCAACGGTTGAAACAAAGTTGTTTGATGATGTATTTGTAGTAACCGACTCGGATTTGATATTTGATGAGATCGTTTCGAATGGAGGTAAAGCGATTATGAGCATCAAAGAACACGAATCAGGAAGTGATCGTATTGCTGAAGCTATATTTAGCCTTGATGTTGATATTGTAGTTAATGTACAAGGTGATGAACCTTTTACAGAAGCTGGGCCTTTAGAACAGGTTTTATCTGTTTTTAAAGATGATGAAGATCGCAAGATTGATTTGGCTTCTCTAATGCGTGAGATTACGAATGAAGACGAAATCAATAATCCTAACAATGTAAAAGTCGTGGTTGACCAATCGCAGTTTGCGTTGTATTTTTCCCGTTCGGTTATTCCGTATCAAAGGGATAAAGGTGTTGGTGTTCGTTACTTTCAGCATATTGGAATTTATGCTTTTAGAAAACAGGCCTTATTAGATTTTTACAGCCTTCCTATGAAATCTTTAGAAGCTTCTGAGAAACTCGAGCAACTAAGATATTTGGAGTTCGGAAAACGTATTAAAATGGTTGAGACTACTCATGTTGGAATTGGGATTGATACTGCTGAGGATTTAGAAAAGGCTCGTGCTATTTTAGGAGTTTAGTTTGCGTAATGGCACACGGATGACACGGATTCGCTTGCGCGAAAGCACGGATAAAAAACGGATTTTAATGAAAAAAAACACAAAACAATATGTGATTCGAAAATTGAAATGGCCTATTAGTTATTTTGATTATCTAGAAAATTATCTTGTTTTATTTATGCCAGTTTTATTGATTTATGCTGGTATAACTAATTATGAAAGAGATGGGCCTTTTCTTATGTCATGGGGATTAATAATTTTGATTGTTTTTGTTGTAAGAATTGAAACTGAGCGCCGTTTCAAAGAGTTAATTTTAGTAAAAGATTATTCGACAGATGAAATAGGAAAATTGCTGCAAAAAAATAAGTGGACCTTAATTCGTAAAGGGGATGGAACTTTAGAATTTTATACCGGTGGATCTTCATTTTCTTGGGGGCAAAAGGTCACAATAGTTAAGGTTGCAAAACAAAAAATATTGATAAATACTTTACCAGCACGAAGAGCTCCGTTTACTTTTTTTAAGGATATACTTAATTATAAGGAAGTAAAAAAGATATTAGAATCTTAAAAAATTAGATATAAAAAAAGCTCCAAATATTGGAGCTTTTTTTAAATATGTAAATCTAAATTTATTGATACAAATTTGGATATTTAGAAGGATTAACCTCATTCATCATTGCATAGACTTTTTCGAAAATATCTTCGGCAGAAGGTTTTGAGAAATAGTCACCATCAGTTCCGTAAGCTGGTCTGTGTGCTTTTGCAGCAAGAGTTTGTGGTTTACTGTCAAGATGTATATAAGCGTCTTGTTCTTCAAGAATTTGCTGCAGGATAAAAGCTGAGGCTCCTCCAGGAACATCTTCGTCAATGATTAAAAGACGATTTGTTTTGGCAATACTTTTTACAATATCCTTATTAATGTCAAACGGAAGTAAGGACTGAATATCGATTACCTCACAGTCAATTCCTAAATCTAATAATTCAGTTGCAGCTTGCTGTACCAGTCTTAAAGTTGATCCGTAAGAAACTAATGTTATATCTGTACCTTCTTTTAGGGTTTCAATGACACCAATTGGCGTTTTGAATTCACCATAATTTAACGGCGTTTTTTCTTTTAAACGGTATCCATTCAAACATTCGATTACTAAAGCCGGTTCGTCAGTCTCTAAAAGAGCATTGTAGAAACCTGCCGCTTGAGTCATGTTTCTTGGTACCAAAACATGGATTCCGCGAATGGCGTTGATAATCATTCCCATTGGAGAACCGGAATGCCAGATGCCTTCAAGACGGTGTCCGCGGGTTCTGATGATTAACGGTGCTTTTTGTTTACCAACAGTTCTGTATTGTAAAGTTGCCAAATCATCGCTCATGATTTGAATCGCATATAGTAAATAATCTAAATATTGGATCTCGGCAATTGGTCGCAAACCTCGTAAGGCCATCCCGATTCCTTGTCCGATAATTGTAGCTTCACGAATACCCACATCAGCAACACGAAGTTCTCCGTATTTTTCCTGCATGCCTTCCAGACCTTGATTTACGTCGCCAATGTTTCCTACATCTTCACCAAAAATTAGTGTTTCAGGGTATTTGGTAAACAACGCATCAAAGTTGTCACGAATAATCATTCGGCCATCCTGATCCGCTTTTGCATTATCTGCATATTCAGGAAGTACTTTTTCTACTGAAAAAACATTTTGATCTGAATCTGAGTGCAGATGGCTGCTGAATCTTGGCTGGGTAATTTCGATATAGTTTTTAATCCAATTAGACAATAATACTTTGCTATTTGGAATTTCTATAAAACGCAATATTTTTCTGGCGATTACCAGCATTTCCTTTTTTAAAGGAGACTTTATAACGCTGATTTCAGAAATGTATTTTTGTATTTTATCTTTGTGATTGATACTGGCAGCAGAAATCTGTTCCAATAAAATCATAAGGTTTTTTTGGTCTTCGATAATTGGATTGATAAAAGAATTCCATGCTTCTTTTTTGGCATCCAGAACTTCTTTTTTCAATTCAGCTTCAATTTCAGCCAGTTCTTCAGGTGATGCAATGTTGATGGCAATCATCCACAAACGCATCTGACGAATACAATCGAAGTCTTTTTCCCAAGACAGTCTTTCTGCGTTTTTATAACGCTCATGAGAACCTGAAGTCGAGTGACCTTGCGGTTGTGTTAATTCGTTTACGTGAATTAAAACCGGAATATGTTTTTCTCGCGCAATAGCAGCGGCTCTTTCATAAGTTGATACCAGCTCTGCGTAATCCCATCCTTTTACTCTGAAAATTTCATATCCGTTCGAATCTTCATCACGTTGGTATCCTTTCAGAATTTCTGAAATATTCTCTTTAGTAGTTTGATGTTTTGCATGTACAGAAATCCCGTATTCATCATCCCAAACACTCATTACCATTGGTACTTGTAGCACTCCGGCAGCATTTATGGTTTCGAAAAACAAACCTTCTGAGGTACTTGCGTTTCCTATAGTTCCCCAGGCAATTTCATTTCCATTTACAGAGAATTTGTCTTTGGTTTTGATTCCGTCAACATTTCTGTAAATTTTTGATGCCTGTGCCAATCCCAGTAATCTTGGCATTTGACCTGCTGTAGGTGATATATCTGCGCTTGAATTTTTTTGTTTTGTTAAGTCTTTCCAGGATCCGTCTTCGTTTAAACTGTGGGTGACAAAGTGTCCGCCCATTTGTCTTCCGGCAGACATTGGATCAAAGTCTAAATCAGTGTGACCATATAAACCTGCGAAAAATTGTTTTGGAGATAATTCTCCAATAGCCATCATAAAAGTTTGATCGCGATAGTATCCGGAACGGAAATCCCCGTTTTTAAAGGATTTTGCCATAGCAAGCTGTGGTACCTCTTTTCCGTCACCAAAAATTCCAAATTTGGCTTTTCCTGTTAATACCTCTTTACGACCTAAAAGGCTACATTCGCGGCTGGTTACTGCAATTCTGTAGTCGTTCAATACCTCAGTTTTGAAATCTTCAAATGTTAGTGTAGTATTGCTTTTTTCTTTTATCATAATCTTGAAGGGTCATGTTAGACTGCGAAATTACTTAAAAACAATCAATAATCATAATTCTTTAAAATAAATATAATTTAATTATATGTATTTAAAATCAAAAAATCAGGTATATTTTTTGATTTATATTGATGTAAAAATGTAATTTAATGATAATAACGCATGTTTTTGTTTAAAATTTATTCAATTAAAACCATTTTCGAGTAAAAAGATTAACTAATGTTTTTGGCGAAAGAGTGATCACAAATCGAATTTTTTCGTTGTATTTATTTTGAGAGATTTCCCACCCATTATTAGAGTAAACAGGAAAATAGAGTTCAAAATAATCCGGTACCAGATTCAATCGGATACCACTATCGTAAACAAAATGCTCACTTTGATGTTTACTCTTAAGAAATCCCATGTCGCCATAAACTTCAATCCAGTTCCAGATCGAATAACTGGCGTTTAATGTCGTCATCCACTGATTGGCGTACGCTGGTTCTAATTTTGATTTAAAACCTCCCTCTGCCATCACGAATTGCTGGCTGAAAAATCCTGTATTCTCTGATCGTCCGTAAAAATTATAATCAAACATATAATCAGTAGGACGGTCTAAACCAAAACTAAAATAATCTGAATTTGTTGTATTATACAAAAAACTTCCTGCATACAATCGTATGTTTAGCTTGTGATTGTTTTCGAATAATCTTCGGTATTCAACCTCTCCGGCAATCTTCCCGAAATCTCCGGCAAACTGCAGATCATTCATGAAACTAAAATGGTCAATCAATTCAGTTTTAGTATTTGAATAACGAGCATTAAATACCGAGTAATTTGGCTTAGAATTGTCTGTTATATATTTGCTGGCCTCACGATTTACAATAACTTGCCTAAACAGGATCAGCTGTTTTCTGTTATCTCTGAAATTTTCTTCCCGAATTCTAAACTGAACCATAGGATTCAATCTTAAATAAGTGGCATCCGGTGCATAATGATAGTAATTTTGACTAAGCGAATATCGTATATTATACAGCGTGCTGTTTCTGTAATATTCATTCCAGATAAAAGATGATGAACCTGATATCGTTCCGGCTTTGATAGAGTAGGCGGGATTAATATCGAATGTAAAAGGTTTGTCAAGAATTGTTTTATTGTGAAATCGAACTCCGGGTGTAAAACCGTCATATAAATTATACGTAAGAGTTGGAATGTATAGAATCTGGTTATAATAAGGATCTTCAAGATCTTTTGCAAAATTAAATTTGATTGGACGATTCGTTATTACGACACTTTTGAGTGATTTCCAGTTGTTTCTCAAGTTGTATTCCGGAACTTCATTGTCATAATTCAGTACGATTTTGTCTGCTTTTTCTCTGGCAAATTCATAAATATAATCATTGTTTTTAGGTTCTATCCATTTTTTAAAGACGACCTCATTTTTCTTAATTCCGTAAACCGGAATAGGAACAAAATTACTGGTTTTATTTTTTACCTGAAATTGCACACTGTCTTTTGTTCTGGAAACATTCGAAAATTTATAGTCAATAATATCACGGGAATCTATAATGGTATTAAAAAACCAATCGATATTTTTTGAGCTGTTTTTAGTGAGTATTTTTTCAAAATTATAACGATTTGTTTGCCCTTGTTTGTTGAGGTCATAGAATTCCTGGACACTTTCAGGAACAATATTATGGTTTAAGTAATCATCTAAATAGCTTAAACTTAAACCCGCACGATATTTACTGGCAATTTGCTCGTTGAATTTTATCAGCGTATTTTTTGGGTCTCCAAGAGGCTGATCGAGGTTCTTCCTGGCCATCAGCATATAGTAATAGCTGTATTGCTCGTTAAAAGTCAGATTGGTAATGTTGTAACTTTTAAATAATTTCATATCTGAAAGCCTTCCCAGCATCTTTTGATCGAGATGATTTTCTTCCATGAATTTCATCATGCTGTAAATCTGGATTCCGTCATACACCCAATTGTCTTTTCTCGCATCGACGCGTAAACTATTTTTAAGATAATTATTAAGGTACGTCTTCAGAAAAGTGATTTCGAATATAAAATCATCCGGAAACGGACTTATAAAAGAGGGTAACTGATTGAGACCATAAAACGGATTCCTGTCATAATCTACCTGAGAAACCGTGATTTTTTGATGCGGGTATTTCCCGATAAAAGCACTTGCAAAATTCACAACCCTATTGATGATAATTGCTTTTTGGATTTCGCTGATTTTTTTGTTTTTAAGATTCGTAAGTACCTCCAGGGAACCATTTTCATAGCTTGCAAAACTATTTTGCTTTTCGATAAATAAATTAAAATCAGTTCTGTTTTTTCCGGAATATGAATATGTTTTGAAAGAAGGATTCATAAGGTCTTCTGAAACAGAATTCAGGTCAGTTGTAATAGAATATTGAGTAGGGATTTTTATAGCAATTTCATAATCTGTGGCCGCATTTGCGATATCATCTAAGTTGAAATTATTGTATTTAATAAAACGATGATTTTCAAAACGTGCAGGACTTAAAAACCAGTTTTTTAAATTCATTCCGCCATTTTGGTCAAAACCATAATGCGTAAATTTATCGCTTGGAATCTTTGAAATATAAGTTAAATGTAAATCAATTTTTTCTCCGGGATATAATTTTCGATTCAGTCTAACCACAATAAAATCAGGGTTTTTAGCGGTTCTTTCCCATTCGAGCGCCATATTATCAGAGTCTGTAAGATTCAGAATGGTTGTATTACCTCTTTCTGAGGTTTTTGCTAAATGAAAACCTCTGTAGAATTCATCAGAAAATCTTCTTGCCAAAGGCGTATTTTTATCAGAAAAAGCATTATTCCAATCGTTTAAAACAATCGATATCAAAGAATCATTCGAAGTATTATAATAGGTAATATCCTGTTTTACGTTAAGTGTTTTCAGCTCGAGATTAACCGCCACCTCCATCTTAGACTGATGTTGTGCGTACTGTTTTAATGGGTTCATCAAAACAAAAACGAAGAATATAATTTTATAAGATGATTTCAATGATGGCTTAAAAATTTAAGAGATATAATCTAAGTTACGAGGGTATAGTCTTTCTGGTTTTATTGTAAAAATAGTATAAAAAAAGCTGTTTTAAAAACAGCTTTAATTTTTTGTAAGATTTTATGATTATTTCACGATATAAGTAATATAAGAAAATTTAAGTTGAATGCTTTATGTGGCATTTCTAAATGAAATTAGATTACTTATATGGTAAAAAAAAACATTAGAAATTAGGACTTAAGTCGTATTTCTTATAGAATTTATCTAATACATCAACTACTTCATCTTCAGTATCAACGATCTTAAATAAGTTCAAGTCTTCGGGGCTTACGGTATGCATTTTTTCTACTAATACTGTTTTTACCCATTCGATCAATCCGGACCAGAATTCTATACCTACTAATATAATTGGGAATTTACCAATTTTTTTGGTTTGAATTAGGGTAATCGCTTCAAACATCTCATCTAAAGTTCCAAAACCTCCCGGCATTACCACAAAACCTTGCGAATATTTTACGAACATTACTTTTCTCACAAAGAAATAATCGAAATTCAGGTTTTTATCGTGATCGATATACGGGTTAAAGTGTTGTTCAAAAGGCAATTCGATATTTAAACCAACTGAAGTTCCGCCACCTAAATGTGCGCCTTTATTACCAGCTTCCATGATTCCGGGACCACCTCCTGTGATTACACCGTAACCAGCTTTACTGATTTTGTAAGCAATTTTTTCTGCCAATAAATAGTACTTATCGTCCGGTTTTGTTCTGGCAGATCCAAAAATAGATACACACGGACCAATGCGTCCCATGCTTTCGTAACCGTTTACAAACTCAGCCATGATTTTAAAAATCGCCCAGCTGTCATTTGTCCTAATTTCATTCCACGTTTTTTGTTTCAAACGATCCTGAATTACTTTATCCTCATCATTATCAAAATCTTCTAATCTCATTTTAGGTATTTTAATTATTTATATTTTTATTTCTAGCTGTGTCGTTTTAAATTGTCAACCTGAGCGTAATGATATTGTCATCCTGAGCGGAGTCGAAGTAGGAGCTATTTACTTCGTCAGTCGCTAACGCTCGTGTCCTGCTGTCCGCTATATCTTTTCCTGGCTGGCAGCAGCCAGAAAAAGGATGCCGCTGCCATCAGGGCTAGGGCATCGGTTTTCAATCGAAACATTATTTTTAGCCCATAAAAAATTGCCAAAATCAAAAACTTTGGCAAAATGGGCATACTAAATTACTGCTTTTTTCGAGAATTGTTACAGAAATTAGTATTTATTAATTTTAAAGTAATGTAGCGATAATGATCTCTTAAGTTGTTTATTCATTATCAATGAATTATGAAAGTGTTTTTTAAACTTGTATAAAGTCTATCATTTTAAATTGTTGATAGTTATCATTCGGAAAGTTTCACAATAGGTGTTTTTAGGAGTGTCATTTCTTTTACCTGGAATTATCACTTGATTAAAAGATGTTATAATCCTGTCAATTTCATCCTTGATAATTTTGTTTGGAGCAATAGAGTTAACACGGAAAATTTTTCCATCAGAATCAATAGAAAAACGCGGATTGATAATGATTTCTCCTCTTTTGCCTTGTTTTGCAATGTTTTCAAGTGAGATATTTTTTAAAACATACTCGAATATTTGATCATAAAGACATCTGCCCAGTTCGGAATTGTATGCAATACCTTCGCATCCTTTTAAAACGGGAAGCTGATCTACAACGGCAAATGTACTTGCTTTTATTATGGTGTTTTTGTCTTCTTTTGTAAATAGCTGAATACTAATTTTTCCAAGTTTAGCATTATCATTTAAATTTAATTTTTCTAAAGGATAATTTTTAAAAATTTCGATAACTTTTTTATCGAGCTCACTGTCTCCCGTATGAATACGAAAATTAAAAGCTTTATTCTTCTTATTTATCTCAAAGGTAAGTCGTATAGTGTAATTGTATTTTTTATTAGAAATACCTTTGTAGTAAGAAGACGTTTTAAGTTTACTAAAATCAATTTTTTTTAGAAGATTTTGTTCCAGATAAATTTTAAAATAATTCGCTAGATCACTTTCTGTGCTAGGCTGAGCCAAAGCTTGAAAAACACTGTTTTCAAGGAGATATTCCTCTTCTAGTTCTTGTCTGGAATAGTAAGGGTTGTCAATTTGTTTTTCATTAATATTTTTAAGTCTTTCTTTTACAGCATTTCTAAAGCTGTCTTTTGGTGATTGGGAAAAACTTTTAGCACTGAGTAATACTATTATAATGAATGGCAAAATTGATTTCATCTTTTATATTTTTGATGCTAAAATATAAAATTACTACTGTTAATTTTTTAAATCAATGCATCTTTGTCAAAATATTTTTGTGACAAAGATCAATTTCTATTCTAACTCTTTTTTCAAAAACTTAGCCGTATAGCTTTTTTTATTTTTTGCTACTTCTTCCGGAGTTCCTTTCGCAATTAATTGTCCACCGCCTTTTCCGCCTTCTGGTCCAATATCAATAATATAATCCGCAAGTTTAATGACGTCCATATTGTGTTCGATTATCAGGATCGTATTTCCTTTATCAACCAGTTTATTGATCACGTCCATCAGCACACGAATGTCCTCAAAATGCAATCCTGTAGTAGGTTCGTCCAAAATATAAAACGTATTTCCGGTATCTTTTTTAGATAATTCTCCTGCGAGTTTAATACGCTGCGCTTCACCACCAGAAAGTGTGGTACTTTGCTGACCAAGTGTAATATATCCTAAACCAACATCCTGAATTGTTTTTACTTTTCTGTATATCTTCGGAATGTTTTCAAAGAAAGGAACCGCTTCATCAACTGTCATATTCAGTACATCCGAAATTGATTTTCCTTTATAGCGAATTTCTAAAGTTTCCCTGTTAAAACGTTTTCCCTGACAGGTTTCGCATTCTACGTAAACGTCCGGAAGAAAGTTCATTTCGATCGTTCTGACACCGGAACCTTCGCAGGTTTCACAACGCCCGCCTTTTACATTAAAACTAAAACGTCCGGCTTTGTAACCACGAATCATACTTTCAGAAGTCATGGTAAACAAGTTTCTGATTTCGGTAAAAACTTCAGTATAAGTTGCCGGATTCGAACGTGGCGTTCTTCCAATCGGACTTTGATCAATATCAATTACTTTGTCAATATGTTCCAGACCTTCAATTTTTTTATAGGGCTGCGGTTTTTTTACGCCATTAAAATAATAGGCATTCAAAATAGGGTAGAGCGTCTCGTTTATTAAAGTCGATTTTCCACTTCCTGAAACTCCGGTAACACAAATCATTTTTCCGAGAGGCAATTCAATGGAAACATTTTTAAGGTTGTTTCCTGTTGCTCCGGTTAGTTTTAGGAATTTTCCATTTCCTTTACGGCGTTCCTTCGGAATCTCCAATTTCATTTTACCGTTCAGATACTGAGCAGTAATTGTATTTGATTTCAAAGTTTCTGCCGGAGTTCCAATACTGATGATTTCTCCTCCGTATTTACCTGCTTTTGGTCCAATATCAATTACATAATCAGCGCGTTCGATCATGTCTTTGTCGTGTTCTACGACAATAACCGAATTCCCGATATCACGTAATTGTTCCAATGAATGAATTAGCTTCTCATTGTCTCTTTGATGTAAACCAATACTTGGCTCATCCAGAATATATAAAACACCAACCAGCTGTGAACCAATTTGTGTCGCCAGACGAATACGTTGTGCTTCACCACCCGAAAGTGATTTTGAACTTCGGCTTAAAGCCAGATAATTCAAGCCAACATTCATCAGGAAGTTCAATCTGTCTTTGATTTCTTTTACCACTTCTGAAGCAATCAAAAGTTGTTTGTCTGATAAGTGTTTGTTTAAATCCTGAAACCAAACCGTTAAATCGGAGATATCCATATCACACAATTCAACAATGTTTTTGTCATTAATTTTAAAGAATAAAGCTTCTTTTTTCAAACGGGAGCCATCACAAACCGGACAATTTACTTCGTCCATAAAATCTTTTGCCCAACGTTTTATAGTGGTAGAAGAAGTTTCATCAAATTGATTTTTGATGAAATGTGAGATTCCTTCAAAATCTATTTTATAATCGCGGGTAACTCCTAACTCTTTAGAATTGACAACAAATTTATCTTTTCCGCCGTGAAGAATCATGATCATGGCTTCTTCCGGAATTTTCTCAATCGGGTCGGTTATTTTGAAACTGAATTTTTCTCCAATAACTTCCAGTTGCTTAAAAATCCAGGACGATTTGTATTCACCAAGCGGAGCAAAACCTCCGGCTTTAATCGATAATTTAGGATTTGGAATAATCTTTTTGATGTTGATTTCATGAACTGTTCCTAATCCGTTACAATGCGGACAAGCTCCTTTTGGGGAGTTGAAAGAAAACAAATTCGGTTCCGGGTTTTGATACGAAATCCCTGTTGTTGGACACATTAAATTTCTACTAAAAAAGCGAACTTCATTGGTATCCTGATCTAAAATCATCAATACATTTTCGCCATGATGCATGGCTGTATTGATACTTTCTGATAATCTTTTTTGATTGTCTTCCGTATCTTCAATCAACATTCTGTCGACAACAATCTCGATATCGTGGGTTTTATAACGATCCAGTTTCATTCCTGAAACTAAATCCTGTACTTCGCCATTTACACGAACTTTAAGAAATCCTTGTTTGGTAATTTGCTGGAATAATTCGGCATAATGACCTTTTCTGGCTCTAATAACCGGAGCAAGAATGTTAATTCGTTTTCCTTTAAAATCCTGAATAATCAAATCTTTGATTTGCTCATCAGAATATGAAACCATTTTCTCGCCGGTGTTATAACTATATGCGTCAGCACCACGAGCGTAAAGAAGTCTCAGGAAATCATATATTTCAGTAATAGTACCAACAGTAGAACGCGGGCTTTTACTTGTGGTTTTCTGTTCAATGGCAATTACCGGCGAAAGTCCGTCGATTTTGTCAACATCAGGTCGTTCTAAACCACCCAGAAACTGCCTGGCATAAGCTGAAAAAGTTTCTACATAGCGACGTTGTCCTTCGGCATAAATGGTGTCAAACGCCAAAGAAGATTTTCCCGAACCTGATAAACCGGTAATAACCACCAGTTTTTCACGCGGAATAGAAATGTCTATATTTTTTAGATTATGAACTCTTGCGCCAAGAACTTCAATAGTATTGTCTTTTTCTAACATAATTTTGAGCAAAACGCAAAGTTACCACTTTGATTTGTTCTTTTTGTGCTCGATAGCAAAACTTTATGTTACAATTAGTAACAAAATAGCGCTAACCTGAGTTAGCGTTTTCTTTTTCTTGTATTCATATATTCTTCGATGGCTTCTTTGGTGGTGTACTTAAAGCTACTCAATAGTCATAGACCTCAATTTCATTCGATACGCTTCGAGTGCTATAGATTTTGAGATAAAACCAAAATATTTGTCATTTCGCAGAACAGGAAGAAAGGCTGATTTTGATTTTTCGAATTTACTCATCACAATTTCCATACTATCATTCGATGAAATAGTCGCCAATGGCGTTTTCATGACATCTTTGATCAGCGTATATTTTACCTGATATGAGTTGAAGATAATTTCCCTAATATCATTAAAATGAACAATGCCAACAAGATTCTTATCATTGTCAACCACGGCAAAAACAACCTGATTGGAATGTGAGATAAGATCAACTAGTTTACTCAGGTTTTCCTCCGGATGAACCGTTAAATAATCGGTTTGTATGATAGTGTCGATATCCAGGGTAGAGAGAATGTTTGAATCTTTATTACTTGTAAAAGCATGGCCTTTTTTGGCAAGGCCTTTTACATCAAGAGAGTATTTCTCAAAACGTTTAGAAATAGCAAAACTTATTGACGAAACAATCATAAGGGGGATCATTAAACTATAACCTCCTGTAATTTCAGCAATTAAGAAAATTGCGGTAAGTGGTGCGTGAAACAAGCCGCTCAAAATACCAGCCATTCCCACCATGGTAAAGTTACTGATAGGCAATTTTGATAAACCTATAAGAGTAATAAACTTTGAAAAGAAATATCCTAAATAAGAACCTAAGAATAAAGACGGAGCAAAATTACCTCCATTTCCACCGCTTCCAAGGGTCAATCCCGAAGCAAATACTTTTACCATCATGGTGCATCCAACAAACAGAAGTAATACCCATTGATTGTCTCTGAAATCAGCAAATAAAGTATTGTCTAATAGTTTTCCGGGATCACTTTCAGACAAGGTTTTGATACTTTCATAACCCTCTCCAAAAAGTGTTGGAAATATAAAAATAAGTAAGGCCAATAATGAAGAACCAATTAGTGCTTTTCTGTAAGGACCAACTTTTAAGTTAGAAAAATAATGTTCAACTCTCTGGAAGTTTCTCGCATAATAGACTGCTATAAAACCTGTCAATACTCCAAGTAAAACATAAAACGGAATATTATGATAATTAAAAGCTTCCTGTTTTCTGAAAGACAATAAAATACTTTCGTCTAATACGATGGCAGAAACCAACGCACCGGTGGCGGCAGAAATCATAATTGGTGTAAAGGCAGAAATGCTGACATCGACCAGCAAGACTTCAATAGCAAAAAGAACACCGGCAATGGGAGCATTAAATGCTGCAGAAATTCCGGCGGCAACACCACAGCCAATAAGTAAGGTTCTGTCTTTATAAGGTAATTTGTAATTTTGAGCAAAATTAGATCCAAATGCGGCACCAGTAATCACAATAGGACTCTCTAAACCTGCTGAACCTCCTAAACCTACTGTTAAGGAGCTCGTGACAATTTGCGCATACATTTGTTTTCTCGGAATAATACTTGCTTTTTTTGCAACAGCATATAAAATTTGAGAAGTCCCTTTTTCGATGCTTCCATTAAGAATTCGTTTTACAACAAACACAGTTAGTAGGATTCCCACAATAGGAAGAATACTGTTGATAAAACTTAATTTCAGAATACCATTGATATAAGTCGCAAAGGAGAAAACACTATGGGCAAAAGTTTTTAGAACAATTACAGCCAAAGAGCAGGAAACACCAATTAAAACACTTGATAAAAAAATAAACTGCTTTGGAGTCATTAATGATTGAGCCAAAGCAATAATGCTTTCTAGTCTTCTAAAATATTTTTTTAGCATTCTGTTGTAAAAGTTAGGTATAGTGCAAATTTAGCTTTTAACATTTAAATTTGTATGACATTTACCGATAAATCTGCTTTTTTAATTTAAAAACCAACAGCAGTATCGTCTCCGCGAAAATCAGCACCACCTTCAAGAGTGCTGTCCGGCAAAACTAAAATACAGTCTAACTTACCAATTACAGGTGTCGTTTTTTCATTGATCAAATATCCTTTTGCTTTTAGTTTATCTATGGTGATTTTGTCAAAAGCATTTGGTTCGAATGTAATTAAATCCGGTAACCATTGATGGTGAAAACGCGGCGCGTTTACAGCATCCTGCATACTAAGGTTGTATTCGTAAACATTCAGAATAGCTTGTAATACACTGGTAATAATGGTCGATCCACCTGGAGAACCAACTACCATAAACAGTTTTCCGTTTTTCTCGACAATTGTTGGCGTCATTGAACTTAACATTCTTTTTTGCGGAGCAATACTATTCGCTTCGTTTCCTACTAAGCCAAACATGTTCGGAGATCCCGGTTTGGCACTAAAATCATCCATTTCGTTGTTTAGGAAAAATCCTAATTCATCACAATAATACTTCGATCCGTAACCATCATTAAGTGTTGTGGTTGCAGCAACCGCATTTCCTTGTGCATCTACTATTGAATAATGTGTGGTTTCTGTACTTTCGTTAAAACTTATTTTGCCTTCCTTTATTTCAGATGATAAACTCGCTTTTTTTACGTCAAAACTTGACATTCTTTCCTTTAAATAAGAATCAGATAACAATCCGTTTATTGGGATTTTCACAAAATCAGGATCACCTAAAAACTGACTTCTGTCTGCATAAGCCCTTCTTTCAGCTTCTACAATTACCTGAATAGCTTCTTCACTATTATGTCCCATTTTTGATAAATCATAAGGCGCAATCATTTTCATGATCTGTGCCAGACAAATTCCACCACTGCTGGGAGGTGACATCGAAGTGATTTTTAAATCTTTATAATTAAACTGTAATGGTTTTCTCCATTTTGCTTCGTATTTCTCCAAATCTTTAAGCGTTATAATTCCGCCTTTTTTCTGGATATATTTAACTAAAGTTTTGCCTGTTTCACCTTTATAAAATTCATTTCTTCCGTTTTTCGAAATTCGTTTCAATGTATTGGCAAGTGCAGGATATTTGATGGTGTCATTTTCTTTAAAATTACCGGCCAATAATGTATTTGGACCATTTATTTTTACAATAACATCGTGATAATCCTGAAGTCTTTTTTCTTGTTTTTTGGTTACAATAACACCTCTTTCTGCTAAAGCAATCACAGGTTTCAAAATTTCAGACATAGGTAGGGAACCTAATTTTGTGTGTACGGCAAATACTCCGGCAATAGTTCCGGGAACACCAATTGCTAAAGCTGTTTCAGTACTTTTGCCTTTTATAACATTTCCTTCTTTATCCAGAAACATATCTTTTGTTGCTGCCAATGGTGCTTTTTCGCGATAATCTAGAGATCCTACTTCACCATTTGCTTTTCTATAGACCATAAATCCTCCTCCGCCAAGATTTCCTGCGTACGGATAGGCAACAGCAAGAGCAAGTTCAGTGGCCACCATGGCATCAAAAGCATTTCCGCCTTTTTGTATAATCTCAGCACCAACTTTTGAAGCTTCCTGACGTGCCGAAACAACCATGGCTTTTGTTGCTACTAATCCGGTTGGTTTTGTAGTTTGTTGTGCAAAACTATAAATAGAAATAAAGCCGAATAAAAGCGCTATTTTTTTCATAAAGAGTATCTTGATTTTATTTTATAGAATCTGGCAGATTTTATAAAGTGAGTAATTTTTGTTTGGAGTGCTGTTTGAGATCCTCAAAAAACAAAGTAAATTCCTGTTCAAATTCGGTATAGAATTCTACTAATTCTTCACTTGCAAACTGCATTTTGGAAAGATTTTTAGACCTGCGATCCATTTGGGTTAAAATATTGCGAATTCCTTCTATAGTCTGATAACTTAAAAGCCAGTTTTGTTTGATCATATAAGGCATTAAATCTTGTGTTTTTTCGCTTAAAACAGGATAGTTTTCATGCAAAGATCTGTAAAATCGATTAATGAACTTTTCTAATTTTTCATCTGAATATTTCTCCCAGTTTTTAGCCAGAAAATGATCGTAGATAATATCTACAATCACACCGGCATAATGATGGTATTTTTCATGTAAACGTTTGGTGCTTTGTCTGAAAATAGCATGCGAATCCGTGTAAGTATCTATCGACCGATGCAAAATAATGCCTTTTTGAACTTCTTCGGGAAAATTTTCAAATTGTTTTCCGCGAATTCCATCAGCCATAAAATTGCCAATTTTGATTAAATCATTATCTCCGGACAAATAGATGTGGGCTAGGAAATTCATTTTTTTTTGAGTTGCTAAGCTTTTCAGGTACTAAAGCTCCTAAGTTGATTTTAGTAAAAAGTATGTTTTTACAGTTACTAAGGCTTTACGTATCTAATTCACTAAGTTTATTTTAGTAAAAGTATGAAAACTTTTTGATATCGGTTTACGCAATTATGCACCTTATAATGTTACTATTATTAAAATCCAGGCAATTTTTTTATGATATTTTAAAAATCTTAGAGACTTAGCAAGTAAGAACCTTAGTAACTTTTCTATATTTGTAGCTGGTAACCATAACTCACAAAAATGACTTTAATAAAATCGATATCAGGAATACGAGGAACAATTGGTGGAAAAGTAGGAGATAACCTGACTCCTGTTGATGCTGTAAAATTTGCATCAGCATACGGTACTTTTCTGAAAAATAATACTTCAAAAGAAAAATTAACGGTTGTAATTGGTCGCGATGCCAGAATTTCCGGACCAATGATTCATAATCTTGTTGTAAATACTTTAGTAGGTTTAGGAATTAACGTAATTGATCTTGGTCTTTCTACAACGCCAACTGTAGAGGTTGCTGTTCCGTTAGAAAAAGCAGATGGAGGAATTATTTTAACAGCTTCTCATAATCCAAAACAATGGAATGCCTTAAAATTACTGAACGCAAAAGGAGAGTTTTTAAGTGGAGACGAAGGAGCGAAGATTCTAGAAATTGCTGAAGCAGAAGCCTTCGATTTCTCTGATGTGGATAGTTTAGGCGAAATCACTGTGAATGATGCCTATATGGATATTCATATCGACGAGGTTTTAAATTTGTCTTTAGTAGATGTTGATGCGGTAAAAGCGGCAAAATTTAAAGTGGTTGTTGATGGTGTAAATTCATCCGGAGGAATCATTATTCCTAGGTTATTAGAATTAATGGGGGTTGAAGTTGTAAAATTATACTGTGAACCAAACGGACATTTCCCTCACAATCCGGAACCTTTAAAAGAACACTTAACTGATATTTCTGAGTTGGTGGTAAAAGAAAAAGCGGATCTGGGTGTAGTGGTGGATCCTGATGTTGATCGTTTGGCTTTTATTTGCGAAGACGGAGAAATGTTTGGAGAAGAATATACATTAGTGGCTTGCGCCGATTATGTTTTGGGTAAAACGCCGGGAAATACAGTTTCGAATATGTCGTCATCACGTGCTTTGAGAGATGTAACAGTTGCTCATGGCGGAAAATATGAAGCCAGTGCTGTCGGTGAGGTGAACGTTGTGGAACTGATGAAAAAAAATAATGCAATTATTGGTGGTGAGGGAAATGGTGGAATTATCTATCCGGAATCTCATTACGGAAGAGATAGTTTGGTAGGTGTAGCGTTGTTTCTGACGCATTTGGCCAACAAAAAGATCTCGGTTTCGGCTTTGCGCGCTTCCTATCCGGAATATTATATGAGTAAAAACAAAATTGAATTAACGCCTCAGATAGATGTTGATGCGATTTTGGTTGCAATGACAGGAAAATACAAAAATGAAGACATCACAACGATTGATGGTGTGAAAATTGATTTTGCTACAGAATGGGTGCATTTGAGAAAATCGAATACAGAACCAATCATCAGAATTTATACAGAAGCTCCATCTCAGGAAAAAGCAGATGTTTTGGCACTTCGAATTATAGATGAAATAAAAGCAATTGCCGGAATCTAATTTTTAGTAATTCAGTTACAAAAAAAATACCTCTTTCATTAATTTTGAAAGAGGTATTTTTTTTTGTGATTATTTATTCAACACGATGTTTCCATCTCTTATGTGTCCATAAATAATATTCAGGAGCTTCATAAATTTGTTTTTCAACTTCCCTTAAGTATTTTTCTGTAATATCAAAGTTCTCATAATCATTCGGATTATCAGCAATAGATACAAAAGTTGCTTCATAGTAACCTCTTGCTACCTTTTTTACTTTTACAAAAATCACACTCAGATCGTATTTTTTTGCCAGCATTTCGGCGCCTGTATGCACAGGAACTTCAATGCCCATAAACTTCATTGAATGAAAAATTCGGTCCAGTTTAGGAGATTGGTCACTCGCTAATCCATACATACTCAATATTCCATTACGTTGGTTTTGTGCCATAGTTGGAATCGCTTTTCTTGTTTCTACCAATTCGGTGTCATATTTTGAACGAATTCTTCGTACTAACTTGTCAAAATAAGGATTGGCAACTTTTTTATAAACAGCAATACCCTTAAAATCAATTTTTGGGTTAATAGTCAAAAGCCATTCATAGCTTGCGTAATGTGAAGCTACAAGAATGACACTTTTGCCTTTTTTAGCATATTCATTTACAAGTTCGATATTCGTTACACGAAATCGCTTCTCCATTTCTTCTGGCGAAATACTCATTGTTTTAATCGTTTCCAAAAACATATCACACATATGGTGATAGAACTTTTTCTCGATTTGTTTCTGTTCAGTTTTACTTAAGTGAGGCAAGGTAAGCGCAAGGTTTTCACGAACTACTTTTCTCCTGTATCCAATGATGTGGTAGATAATAAAACAGACACAATCTGATAACCAGTAAAATAATCGAAATGGGAGTATAGAGATCAGCCAGAGTAAAGGATAGGCCAGTATATAAACGAGAAATTGCATGTAATTTTTTTTTACAAATATAAAGTAAAAATGAATAAACACCGATATTTTGGTTTGAAGCTAACATATGTTTAAGAATGACTATATTTACAATTCACATTAAATATTTTTTATGAATACCATTTTAGTAGGGATTATAGTAGCTAATGCTGTAATTAGTTACAAAGGTTTTAATGATCTTGCTTTTTTTAGAAAATACGAATTTCATGTAGGAAGTATTCGTTCCGGAGAACAAATTAGAATGCTTTCATCCGGGTTTTTGCATGCTGATATTATGCATTTAGCATTTAATATGCTTACGTTGTGGTTCTTTGCTCCGGTAGTCATACAATGGTTAGGAACTTTTTCTTTTGTTTTGATTTATTTTGGAAGTTTAATTTTTGGAAGCCTGCTTACGATGCTCTTTCATAAAAATGATTACAGTTATAGAGCTGTGGGAGCTTCAGGGGCTGTGACAGGAATTTTGTATTCTGCAATATTATTACAGCCGGACATGATGTTAGGAATCTTTTTTGTCATACCAATGCCGGCGTATTTATTTGGAATCTTATATTTATTGTATTCAATTTACGGAATGAGGGCGAAAAATGATAATATTGGACACACAGCACATTTTGGAGGTGCTATAGGAGGATATTTGATTACTTTGATCAAAGAGCCATCCCTGATTGTAGATCACAGTTTGATGGTAGTACTATTGGCAATTCCTATTTTAATACTTTTTGTAATGGCAAAATTGGGCAAATTATAATATTGGCACAACTTTTGAAATTCGATTATCAAACAAATTTAAATATAACAAAAATGAAGAAAGTAGTATTATTTTTAACAATCATGTTTATGACTATGTCTTACGCACAAGAAGCCAAGCAAATTCCTCAAATCAATGTAAACGGGGAAGGGAAAGTAAAAGTAGCACCTGATCAGGTTTGTATTTCAGCAACTGTTGAAACAAAAGGGAATAATGCTAAAGATGTCAAAAAGCAAAATGACGAAAAAATCGATGCAGTTTTAAAATTCATCAAAAAAATGAATGTGCCAACAGCAGATTTCAAAACAAAACAAGTAGCTCTTAATCCACAATACGATTATGAGAAAAAGAAAACCAGTTACAATGCTACCCAAACAATAGAAATTGTATTAAAAGATTTATCTAAATATGATGAATTAATGGAAGGCTTGGTTGAGCAAGGTATCAACCGTATCGACAGAGTTTCTTTTGAAACTTCTAAATTAGCTCAGATTGAAACAGAAGCTCGTAAATTGGCAATAAAAGATGCTAAACTAAAAGCAGAAGATTACGTTTCGGTTTTAGGACAAAAAGTGGGTAAGGCGTATACTATTTCTGATAATACTCAGGTGTATCGTCCGCAACCAATGTATGCAGCTATGAAATCGATGGCAATGGATTCGGCTGGTGCTTCAAACGAAACTTTGGCAGTTGGAGAGATTGAAGTTATTGCAAACGTGAGTGTAAGTTTTATTTTAGACTAAACGATATTAATTCAAAATAGTAAAGTCCAAATCCCAACTTAAAATTGGGATTTGGATTTTTTTTTTCTTCCTTTTTCTTCCTTTTTCTTTTGTAGATAAGTAATAAAGCTCAAAGGCGAAACTTCCGTTGCTTCTCTTGGTGTAATTGTAGATTGGATATGGGTTAAAAACCAGATTGATCGGCATAATAACTGATTTGGCTAAAATGATTAATATTTTGATTATCTATTTTGATTTATATAAATCTTTATATATATAAAGATGTCACTTTTGAACTGGAGAAAGTTTTAGCGGTGATGAAATAATATTCAAAGATGAGAATAGATGTTCGTTTTCATACTGACAATCGAGAAGCAGCTGTATATAATATTGCTTTATTGATAAACAAGGTAAATCGACCGTACAATAGTTGAAAATGGTATTGCATCAAATGGATTGACGGGAATAAGGATATGAGGAGAGTGGCGTTGTGAATAATCTTTGAGGTGAGGTAATGGATTTTATAAAAGCTGAAAACTAGTTAAACAGACCAGTGAAATTTACCTATATATAGTATGGTATATTGTCGATATTGCGAAAAACAACAAGTGCCTGCGAAAAATCCCATAAATGGCAAAAAAGCTCAAAAGCTAAGAATTGTGTTATCAGAGTGTTAAGA
>NZ_MUGR01000065.1:0-24204 GCF_002217195.1 Flavobacterium aquidurense
ATCTTAAAAAAAACATAAAAAGAAAAAAATGCCTGTTTTTTCAATTTCAACTCAATTTCAACTCAATTTAATCAAAATTGAATTACAAAAAATAGCACTAAAATAAAGTAAAAAAGTAAATAAAATGACGTTTAACCCGCTTTAGCCTCTTCAATAACAATATTTTAGCAATAAAGACGCTAACTATTTAAAAAAGAGCGAAAGAGACAATCGGTTGCTTGTAAAGCAAAAAAAATCCTCTCAAAACGAATTGAAAGGACTTTGTAATTTGTTACATAAAATGTAACTAAAATATCAATTTTATTTCACTGTAAAACACTTACAATTTCATCTTTTTTGCATCTTCTATAAATTGATTTAAACCAATATCTGTTAAAGGATGTTTTAGCAATCCTTTGATTGCAGAGAGTGGTCCCGTCATAACATCTGATCCCACTTTTGCACAATTGACAATATGCATGGTATGCCTGATTGAGGCCGAAAGGATTTGGGTCTGATAATCGTAATTGTCATAAATTTCCCTGATCTCCGCAATGAGATGCATTCCGTCTGTTGAGATATCATCCAGTCTTCCTAAAAAAGGAGAAACGTAAGTCGCACCTGCTTTTGCTGCCAACAAGGCCTGACCTGCCGAAAATACTAAGGTAACATTTGTTCTGATACCTTTAGACGAGAAATATTTACAGGCTTTTACACCGTCTGCGATCATCGGTAACTTTACCACAATCTGCGGATGCAAAGCGGCCAGTTCTTCGCCTTCTCTAATCATTCCTTCAAAATCGATAGAAATCACTTCTGCCGAAACATCGCCGTCTACAATATTGCAAATATCCAGGTAATGTTTCAAAATATTGTCTTTTCCTGTAATGCCTTCTTTGGCCATCAAAGACGGATTTGTTGTAACGCCATCCAGGACTCCCAAAGCCTGAGCTTCTTTGATGTCTTCTAAGTTAGCCGTATCTATAAAAAATTTCATAAGTTTTTTGGTTTAAGGTTATTGGTTAGTAGTAAAGTTTTAGTGAGTGAAAAATGTGCTTTGTAGATTTTAATAACTTGTGGAGAAAAACCGCAAGATTCGTTCACAAATGCAGTTTCAGCACAATCCTGTCACCGTAACGAAAGGACAATCACATTAGAAATTCCGCAACCAAAAGAGAAAATCTTTGTCGAGCTGCTTGTGTGATTTCTCCTCCGTCGAAACAACAAACTAGACTCATTTTTTTCATGAACTGACTTTCTTTTCATCCGAACTAAAAAATAGTAACTAAACCTTCAATCTATTTCCTAATACAAACGATAAAAAACTCGTCATAATCGTAATACAGCATTCCCGTAATTCATCTGAAAACGTTAAAAAAATAGTGATATAAGTATCAAATCGATTATTACTTTCTACGGCTATACTATTTTAATATTGCTATTCTTTTCGAATTTTCCCACTAATAAATTTTAATTAAAGACCTAACAGGATTTAATACCTGTTAGGTCTTCTTGTGCTAAATATATTGATTGATGATATTTTCGAACAATTCCTGTTTTCCGCTTTGAAGATTTAATTCTCCGTTATCATGTGCGATCGCGTACAAATCTTTCAGGTTTAATTTTCCGTCAGCGAAATCTTTTCCTTTTCCGGAATCAAATGAGCTGTATCTTTCTTTTCTCAGTTTTTCGTATGGTGAAGAAGTGATAATTTTGTCAGCTGTCAATAAAGCTCTTGCAAAAGTATCAGCACCACCAATGTGAGCGTGGAAAACATCCTCCAAATCTGTTGAATTTCTTCTGATTTTAGCATCGAAGTTTACTCCGCCACCTTGTAATCCGCCTGCTTTTAAGAATACCAACATTGCTTCTGTAGTTTCCTGAATGTTGTTCGGGAACTGGTCTGTATCCCAACCGTTTTGATAATCACCTCTGTTGGCATCGATACTTCCTAACATTCCGGCTTTCGCAGCTACTTCTAATTCATGCTGAAAAGTATGTTGTGCCAATGTTGCATGGTTTACTTCGATATTGATTTTGAAATCTTTATCTAAACCATACTCTTTTAAGAATCCAATTGCAGTTGCCGAGTCAAAATCATATTGGTGCTTCGATGGCTCCATTGGTTTTGGCTCAATAAAGAAAGTTCCTTTAAAACCTTGTGCTCTTGCGTAATCCCTTGACATTGTCAGGAATTGTGCCATGTGATCCAGTTCTCTGCCCATATCAGTATTCAACAACGACATATAACCTTCACGTCCGCCCCAGAAAACGTAGTTTTCACCATCTAAAGCAATCGTTGCATCTAAAGCCAGTTTTACCTGACCTCCGGCTCTTGCTACCACATTAAAATCCGGGTTGGTTGCTGCACCGTTCATAAATCTTGGATTCGAGAAACAGTTAGATGTTCCCCAAAGCAATTTAATTCCGGATTCTGCTTTTTTCTGTTTAAGGTATTCTGTAATTGCTGCCAGACGTTTTTCTGATTCAGCAAAAGTTGGTCCTTCAGCCACTAAATCATAATCGTGAAAACAGAAATAATCAAAGCCCATTTTACTGATAAACTCAAACGCTGCATCGGCTTTATCTTTCGCTGCCTGAATAGGATCTGAAGATTGGTCCCAGGCAAAAGTTTGTGTTCCCGGACCAAACGGATCACTTCCTTGTCCGCAGAAGGTATGCCAGTATGCAATGGCAAATCTAAAATGTTCGCGCATTGTTTTTCCTGCTACGATCTGATCCGGATTGTAGTATTTAAATGCTAATGGATTATCTGAATCTTTGCCTTCAAATTTAATTTGACCAATACCTTTGTAGTATTCTTTATTGCCTAAAACTATCATTTTTTTATTTTTTATGTGTTAATATAAATTCTAATTCTTGTTTCCATTTTTGATACGCGTTCTCGTAAGGTGCTGCATTTTTTAAGGGCAAAAAGGTCATAACATGATCATTGGTCGTAATGCTTGAACCAAATTTATTGTAATCACCATCTTTTAGACCTACTGCTCTTGCCGCGCCTACTGCTCCTGTTGTATTATAAATTTCGATCTCGTGTCCAATTAATGTTGCGACGGTATTCGAAAAAATCTCTGAACGAAATAAATTATCATTCCCCGCTCTAATCACATTTATGGTGGCATTGTCCTCTTTTAGACATTCCATTCCGTACACAAACGAAAAAGCAATTCCTTCCAGCGAAGCCCTGAACAAATGTGCACTGTTGTGAATATTTAAGTTGAGGTTTAAAAAGTGTGTTCCGATGTTTTTGTTGTTGAACATACGCTCGGCACCATTCCCAAACGGAATCACCACTACTCCTTCTGAACCAACTTCAATTTTAGATGCTTTTCGGTTCATCGATTCATAGGTTTCATCGCCCATATTATTTCGCAGCCAGCGGTACTGAATTCCGGCTCCGTTGATGTTTAATAATTTACCAATTCTTGGCGTTTCTAATTCGTAGTTTACATGTACAAAATTGTTGACTCTGGTGCTTTTTCCTGAAGTCATTTCGCCGACCGCATAAAAAACCCCTGAAGTCCCGCCTGTTGCCGCAACTTCACCCGGATTCAATACATTTAATGACAAGGCATTATTAGGCTGATCTCCCGCTCTGTACACAACCGGAATACCTATAGGAAGTCCTGATTCTTTAGCGCCTTTTTCGTTTAAAACGCCCTGATTCGTAAAATTCTCTACAATATCAGGTGTCAATGAGGGATCGATTCCGTAGTAATCGAGCAACCAATTGGCTACTTTATTTTCTTTATAATCCCAAAGCATTCCTTCAGACAAACCGTTTTTTGTAGTTGTAATGTCTCCCGTCAATTTGTAGGCGATATAATCTCCCGGCAACATGTATTTGTATACCTGTTTGTAAATTTCGGGTTCATTTTCCTTGACCCATTTTAGTTTCGAAGCGGTAAAATTTCCGGGAGAATTCAGCAAATGTTCCATACATTTTTCCTGTCCGATTTCAGAGAAAGCAGTATTCCCAATTTCAACCGCACGGCTGTCACACCAAATAATAGAATTTCGAAGCGCATTTCCGTCTTTATCCACAATAACCAATCCGTGCATTTGATAAGAGATCCCAATTCCCTGAATTTTAGACGCTTCTATATTGGCTTCCCGAATCGCTCTTTTGGTTGCCACACATATGTGCTGCCACCAAATTTCAGGATCCTGTTCTGCCCAATCCGGATGCAATGAGACAATTTCCATTTCGCTTTGCGGTTCATTCAAAACGATTATTTTTTTTCCTGTTGCAGCTTCTGTCAAGGCAACCTTAACTGAAGAACTTCCAATATCATATCCTATATAATACATAACTTATAATGATTCTCTTAAAATTAAATTCGTTGACACATAACACTGAACTACCTCATCGTTTGTGATAAATCCTGCCGCTTTTGTTCCTAATTCCTTGAAATCAGTCGAAATAACTGAAATCCCTTTGTATATAAATTTCTTCATAGGCGTTTCGTTGTACGATAAAAAGCCAACATCTGTTCCAGGCTCTAGCTCTCTCTCTTTGCATTGTTCTAAAAAGTGCCCTAAAATGCGATCACTCACACTGATATAAGCAATTCCTTTCTCGATACTGAACTTTTTTGGGTCTGTAATAACTTTATATTCAAAATTAAAATCACCACAAAACTTCTTAAAAAACTCCAATGTCTCTTTTGGATGATTCGTATAATTTGGATAAATAAATTGTATGTTTTTATACTTTCTAAACAAATCTACTGCCTCTTCCAGAGCGTTATAAAATGCTTTTCCAAAATCCTGAAAAACATAATTATTCTGCTTTTGTGTGTGAATGTTCCAATCAATCAGCAACAGCTTTTCATTTGCAATTACGTCTAACGTTGGCGATACTTCTTTATGGTCAAAATTCATCACTACATATTTATAATACTTCCCTACACTATTATTAATGATGGTTTTAAAAACATCAATATTATAATGATGAAACTGCACATCTGTAATCACATTATCGCCCAAATTGTTTACAAACGAATGGTATAAAACCTCTTTATAGGCTTTAAAAGTATCCAATACCAAAAGCACTTTTCTCGTTTCTCCCGACACATAATAACCCTTATTAGGCACCGAATCAATGCTGTTTTGATCTTTTAAAATAGAATAGGCCTTAAAAACCGTATCCCTTGACAACTGATTCGTCTTGCAAATCGCATTTACCGAAGGAAGTAAATCTCCTTTCTGCAAAATGTTTTCTGCAATCGCATTATTGATTCCGTTGACCAATTGCTGGTACTTCGGGATGTCACTATCGTGATTTATCGTAAAGACAAATTTGTCTATATTTTCACTAATCATACTGTTCTGTTCTGGTAGGCTAATATACGTAAACCTGTTTTATAAAAAAATGCTTTTTATAATAAAAATGTTAGCTTTTTTATATTTCTCATCTAATACTAATAACTTGGGCGTATTCATCGCGGCGAACCAGTATTTTCTCTACTATCTCTCAGCAACCGTTGTAAAACAACATCTTGTCATTGCGAGGAACCTTTCTGGTATGAGATTGATTCGTTCCTCGCAATGAACAGACTGAACAGAAAAAATATTTTCTAAAAATGATGACTCGATGTATACATCGCCAAATACGTACCTACAAATCCTCCGGCTTCTTTTGTACTTAATATAATCCCATCAATATCTTTTGCTAATAAAGACCACTCGCCTTTTTCTGCGGTTTTATAATAAAAATCATAATACCTTCCTTTGCCCTCTATTTTTACAAAAAGTGCTGTTGCATTTACTGCAAGTTCTTTTTTGGCTAGAATTTCAGATTCACTATCCTTAATTTTACTGGCCGTTCTCTCCAGGTAAACCTCTTGTTTTCCTTCTGTATTTAGACGTTTTCCGATCAGCAAATAATTCTTTTCATTTTGAAAAGCTACCAAACCGGCCGTTTCTAAAGCATCTTCTGGTGTAAACTCTAATTTTGTCGAGGCTTCAAATTTTAAATGCTGTTGTCTTCTCCCAATAAAAGAAAAATTGGTTTCAGTATGAATGGATTCCTTTCGGGGTTTTATCAGCAGTTTTCCATCTTTCAAATCGTACCATTTTTCAGAAGGTGTTCGAACAAAATTCCACTTTAGATCTAATTTATTATTTTCAAAATCATCGTGCGAAACAAAATTTCCATTTGTCGGCTCTGTCTTTTCTTTTGCAAGTGGCAAATTTGGGCGTTTGTTGATCATCGGGATTGCTTTGTTTCCGTCGACAATTGTTGGCCAGTCATTTTTCCATTCTACAGGCATCATAAAGGTTTCTCTTCCTGTATTGTACAAATCCATTCCGTACGGTCTGCAGCCTAAAAATACCGCCCACCAATCTCCGTTTGGCAGTTCTACAAAATCAGCATGCCCGGTTGTTGATACTTCATTTTTACGATTCGGGTCTAAATGCGTCTGTGTCATTATCGGGTTATTGCTGTAACTTTCATAAGGTCCGTAAATGTTTTTGCTTCTAAAAACTACCTCTGAATGATTATAACCGGTTCCACCCTGGGCGCAAATCATATAATAATATCCATTTTTCTTAATCACATGCGGACCTTCGATCCAGACTGGTTTTATAGCCATATCCGTTCCTCCGTTAATGACCAATTTTGGTTCACTGGTAATCTTTTGCTTTGCCAAATCATATTCAAACATATAAATCGCCCTGTGTCCGTCATGAACTGAAATATTATTTGGCGGTGGCCCATTATGCGTAATATACACCTTTCCGTCATCGTCAAAAAAGATATCCGGATCAATTCCGTCCACTCCCGGAATCACCATTGGGTTCGACCATGGTCCGGCAGGATTTTTTGCCGTAACGATAAAATTACCTACTCCGCTTACATTCGTACAGATCACATAAAAAGTTCCGTTATGATAGCGAAGCGTAGGCGCGTACATGCCGCCCGATAATCTCGAATTTCCAAAATTAGCCTGCTCCGGACGATCAATGATATTCCCTATTTGTTTCCAGCGAACCAAATCGGTACTTTCGAAAATAGGCAATCCCGGAAAATAGCAAAATGAAGAATTGACCAAATAAAATGTATCGCCAACTCTGCAAATCGTAGGATCAGGATAAAATCCAGCCAAAATTGGATTCAGATAGTCATTGTCAGATGGAGATATATTCGCATAAGCATCGTCTTTTCCTTTGTAATCGAACCAATCAAAAGCAGCATAGCCTGGATACACAATCGGTTGTGATTTCTGGGAAATTTTTTTACACGACGAAACAGCAATCATCAAAACAATTACACTTACTATTTTACAATTTCTATTTTTTATCTTAAACATATCTTTATCTGAATCCGTTTTTTAAAAATTAAAATTCAATTCTCTGTGCGCTAACATTTCGTGCTGCTTCAGATTGATGCTGTAAAATTTTGCAGCTCTGTGCGAAACGGCTTCTTCCTTTTCGTTAGCATCATGCACCAATCCCATTTGCAATATCTTTCTCCTGAAATTAGATTTATTGATTTCGATTCCCAGAATTTCCTCATAAAGATGCATCACTTGCAACAAGGTAAATTTCTCCGGTAGCAAAGTAAACCCAATCGCACTTTTGCAAATATTCCTGCGCAATTCTTTAAGACTATAATCCAGAATTACTTTGTGTTTATCGTTTAAACCTGAAATTTCGTTAATGCCAATCCATTCTACATCCGGATTAAAAATAGCTTTATCTAAATCATTATCTTTTTTTACCATCGCATAATATCCTATCGAAATCTCTTCCTGAGAGGATGATGGCGACGGATAACCAAATGCTTTCAATTGTTCAAGAAAGAAATTATCAAAGCCAATGTACTTTCGCAGAATGTTATGAGCTGTACCTGATATAGTTTCTCCTGCTTTGATCCGGTCATTCGCCAATCCCCAATTTCCTTGTTTGTCTTTTTGCTTTACCAATAAAACTTTGAGGATATCTCCCTGAAAATTAAAGATCACACAATCGATTTCTATTGCATTGGTACTATATTGAACGGCGGGATTTTCTTTTTCATCTTCTTTTTTCATAGAAAATAAAATTTGGACCTGTTACTATTATTTTCAATAAACAAAAATCTTAATCGGCTAATCTTCTGATACCATACGGATCTATGGTAACTATTGTACCATCTTCGAGATAATCGATTTTGGTTACTTTCATACTTCTTAAATGCGTAACTCCTTTTGATAAACTCGAATCGTGATAAAACAAATACCATTCATCTTCTACTTTACAAATCGAATGATGCGAAGTCCATCCTACCACAGGATTCAGGATTCGGCCCTGATACGTAAAAGGCCCGTACGGATTATCGCCTATCGCATAACAGATAAAATGGGTGTCTCCTGTAGAATATGAAAAGTAATATTTATCGTTGTATTTGTGTACCCAGGAAGCTTCAAAAAAACGACGGGCATTATCACCTGCTGACAAAATTTTTCCGTTTTCATCCAGAATTTTAATTTCTTTCGGGTCTTCGGCAAATTCTAACATATCGTCTCTCAGCATAGCAACGATAGGCCCTAAAGCCGGTTCTTCACCCGTAGGCTCTTCGTGATTTTTATTGTATTGATTGCTTCGGTATTTTTGAAGCTGTCCGCCCCAAATTCCGCCAAAATAAATATAATGTTTACCATCTTCGTCTTCAAAAACGGCAGGATCAATACTATAACTTCCTTTTATGGCATCTGGTTCGGGCAAAAAAGGCCCCACTGGAGAATCACTTACAGCAACTCCAATCTGAAAAATTCCGTTGGTACGTTTCGCAGGAAAATACAAATAATATTTTCCATTTTTGTGCGCGGCATCCGGTGCCCACATTTGTTTTTCGGCCCATGCTACATCACTTACATGCAGAGCAACACCATTATCTACTACTTCTGATTGAATGTTTTCCATCGAAAAAACATGATAATCTTCCATGCCAAAATGATCGCCGTTGTCATTAAACGGGATCCCGGCATCGATATCATGCGAAGGATAAATATAAATCTTACCGTTGAATACATGTGCCGATGGATCAGCCGTGTACATATGCGATACTAAAGGTTTCGAAATGGCTAATTTATTAATTTGCTCAAAATTAATTTGTTCAATACTATCTTCAGGCATAGTCGTTTTTAGGTTTTATTTTAAATAATTAAGTTCTTCTTTCTTTTAAATCGGCTTCTATTTGCACTTCCATTTTTTTATTGATTTTATAAAAAAACAATAAGGCGGCTCCCACTAAAAATGGCATCGCAGGAAAAATACTCACCAATAATTTTATTCCGTTTATTGCCGTATCTGTTTGTATCAGGGAGTTTGGCACATAATGAAAGTATCCTAAAAACAAAGTGGTCAGCGATCCGCCAATACTTAAACCTGCTTTTAAACCTACCATCATAGCCGAAAATATAATGGCGGTAGCACGACGATTGTTCAGCCATTCTGAATAATCTGCAACGTCTGCAATCATCGCCCAAAGAATCGGGATCGTGATTCCGTAAAAAAATCCATGAAAGATCTGGGAGAAAAATATTAAACCGATAGCAGTTGACGGAAAGAAATAAAACGCGATGATAAACAAAGTCGAAATGAATAAAAACAATCCAAAAATGTTTCGTTTTCCATATTTATCAGCGAGACCTTTTGACAAGGTAATTCCCACGATCATAAAGATGATTCCGCCCGCATTAAACAATCCAAATCCTGCTGAAACAGGATCATTCCCAAAATGGTTTAATCCAATATTTGATAATACATCCAGGATAGGCTGAATAAAAATTGCCAATTGTTCTTTGTTTACATAATTCTCAAAATAATACACATACGCACCACCTTTCATCGCCAGGGTTATAAAAACCAATGTTGTCAATGTCAGCATAATAATCCACGGTTTGTTTTTCATCAAATCGCTCAAATCTTCTCTGATACTTGACTTTTGCTCCGGTTTAGGAATAATGCGTTCTTTTGTTGTCAAAAATGTGATCAACAGCATGATGGTTCCAATAATAGCCAATGCCGTCATTACTTTTTCGATACCAATGGCTTTGTCTCCGTTTCCGGCACTTTTGATGATTCCGAGCATAAAAACCTGAACGAAGAATTGTGCAAACATTACTGCTACAAAACGATATGATGACAAACTGTTTCTTTCTCGCATATCGCCTGTAATTACACCGCTTAATGCCGAATAAGGCAAATTGTTGCTTGCGTAAAAAAGCAATAATAAAGTATAGGTTACAACGGCATAAATTACTTTTCCGTGATACGAAAAATCGGGTGTCGAGAAAGCCAATAAAGCAATCACGCCCAATGGTATTGCAGTAATGAGAATCCAGGGCCTGAACTTCCCCCATTTGGTACTTGTTCTATCTGCCAGAACACCAATAATCGGGTTAAAGATAAAAGCGGCAATAAGACCTACAACCAACATAATAATAGAAGAATCCGTAGGCGATAATCCGTAGATATCTGTATAAAAATAAGCCAGATAGGTCATCAAAGTCTGAAAAACTAAATTGGCTGCGAGGTCGCCTAAGCTGTATCCGATTTTTTCTTTAATGGATAATTTTTGGGAAATGTAATTCATTATTGGTTTGTGGTTATTTTGGTTAGTTTAAAATCAAACTTGATTTTTGTTTTATAATAATATGAATTTATTTTATCAATTTTCCGGTTCCTTTTATTTGTCTAATGCTTTAAAAACAAGTCTTTTTCATTTTAAACAATCGGTTGTGTAAAATTAGCTAAAAAAACATATTATGCAAATTTAGTTTACTTTATTTCAATATTAAAACTAAAAACAACCGATTGTAAAAAAGTTCTCAAAAAGAAGCTCTTTTTTATCCTGAAAATTATTTTTTTGCTTCTTTTAACTGCATAACACTGTTGTAGGCTTTTTTAGGCTGCAGTTCTTTATCAAACAATAATGGATAGTTGGTTCTTCCTTTTATTGGCCAGTCGTTCAGCCAGGATTGTCCGTCGTGAACGCCCCAAAAAGTGACCCTGCTGATTTTATCTTTGTGTTTTAGGAACAGTTTAAAAATATCCGCATATCGCTGCGCCAGTTTGGTCTGTACAGAATCCGGAAGTATTTCAGGATACGGATTCATTTTTGCGTTTCCTTCGAAATTCTGATTTACGTCTGCTCCTTTTAAATCCCATGGATTGGGCAAAACGGTAATATCTAATTCGGTAAAAGCGACTTTAACTCCCAAAGCTGAATACGCCAATATGCTTTTTTCGATTTCTTCGAGTGATGGACTATCTAATTGCCAATGTCCCTGGCTTCCTACTCCGTCGATTTTTCCTCCGGCAGCTTTGATCTTTTTCACCAATCGAATAACACCTTCTCTTTTTGCGGGATCTTCAAGATTATAATCGTTATAATACAAATCTACTTTTGGATCTGCTGCTGCTGCCAATTTAAAAGCATCCACCAGATAATCTTCTCCAAGTGTATTCAAAAACACTGATTTTCGTAAAGTTCCATCCTCGTTCAAAGCTTCATTAACAACATCCCAGGAATTGATTCTGCCTTTGTATTGAGATACGATCGTCGTGATATGATCTTTCATAAAAGCTTTCATTTCTGTACTGTCTTTGATTTTCTCCATCCAGGGCGCGAGCTGACTGTGCCAAATCAGGGTATGTCCGTGAATAAACATTTTGTTTTTTTCTCCAAACGCCACAAACTTGTCTGACAAAGTAAAATCGTATTTGTCTTTTTGTGGATGTACAAACATCGATTTCATAATATTTTCAGCTGTAATGGCATTGAATTCCCTGCATATCAATGAATCTTCCTTGGCGTTTTTTTCTTCAATTTGATCGGCACTTAAAGCTGTACCCATATAAAAATCGTCTTTGTAACTGTTTTTTAAAGAAGCTGATACTTCTGTTTTCTTTATATTACAACTGTTTAAAATCAGTATAGAAATCAGTGGCAAACAATGGTTAATTAGTTTCATATCTTTTGGTTATAGTTAATAGTTATTTTTTTTGAAAACTTTCCGGTGGTCCTAAATAAGTTTCTAATAATTGACCTGTTTCAGTTTCGATCACAATCTTCTGAAGCACCAAAGCAGGATCTGCTCCATAAATTTTCAATACATGGTTTCCTGTAGTCTCGATTTTATGCAAAGAGGTTATGATTTTAATATTATCAGCAACTGACTCATTCCACTTTTTCTCAGAATTATCAGCATTCAGGTTCATTATTTGAGGAATTTCAGCATCAAAAGAAACGCCATATTTTAATCCGTCACGAACTGTAAAATTAATTGTAGGCGAAAAATAAGCGTGTACTTTTATATTTCCTTGGCTAAAAAAATGAACATCATATTCTACTCTTGGCGATTGCTCAGAAATTGCAACTGGCAAGATATTCGAAGGTTTTAAAGTAATACCGGATCCTGTTTTCCCGATATTCGGAATCGTTGTCCAGTGCACATTATTTTCGTTTAGGGCTCTTGAATAATTTTGGGCATCTATCGCAATATGTCCGTTATTTTCGACAAAGCCCTGAACATCATTCAATTCAGCATTCGTAAAATTTACAGTAACCTCAAACTTTTGTTTGTTTGCTGTAATGACGAATTTACTTTTCAGATTTCCTTTCGGAGCTTTTTTCCAATCGATACTTATTACAATTCTTTCGTCTTCCGTAATCGTTCCGTTTGATTTCGAAAACGTAATCCAGTCGTTTTTAGCACTTATTTTAAAGTCGAAAGGTTTTGTTCCGCGATTAAATAAATCAATATAAGTCGTTTTATTCCTAAATGAATTCAAAGAAGCCAGCACTATTTCCTGTTTATTATTGATCCAATAATTTTCAGATCCTTCGATTGCAATTCCGGGTTCTGCTTTATTAGACAACGTTATAATCGTGGTTTCCGGAATTACATTCGTTTTAGGCTCTTGCCAGTTCGTGTACCCTATGTGTGTTTGCGCCATCATGTGATTCCACTTTCCTCCGGCTAATTTTGTGTGATAATAATTCGTCAATAAACTGTCTTTTTCAAAAAGTACTTTTACCTGTTTTGCATAATCATTGGCCGAGGCCCTCCCCTGATTCGCATACAATTGATTCTTTGCTGTTGCCACATACAATTCATTTATATTAGAACTTGCCAAAACAGGAAACAAAACCAATTGATAAAAAGCGTCTTTATAGGCTGGTTGCAATTGATTATTAATCTGACTGGCTTTCTCAGCCAATATTTTATAATCCACCAAAACATTTTCCGCTTCATTATCGTTCGTGATACTATACGTTTTAGCATTTAGTAATTCAGGTTTTCGGCGGGCATTGTATTTTGTATATAATTTTAAGATTTCAACGATATCATCAGTATTTTGATCTCCAAAATTTTCCTTTGCCCAATCTTTATAATATTGACCTAAATTACCTGCATTGAACTTTTCTGGATTCCATGCCATATCCAGAAAAAACTCAATCGGAAATTCCATAGGTTTGATATCGCCTACATTTACAATCCAGATTTTGTCAACTCCATATTGATATGCCAAATCCATTTGTTCCCACGTACGCTCAATCTGGTTGGTATTGATCCATTTGTAATTTCTTGGTCCCCCAACATAATCATAATGGTAATAAATACCGTAACCGCCTTTTCTTGGCTTTGCATCGGGTTCAGGCAATTTCCTGATATTTCCCCAATTGTCATCGCACAACAAAAGTGTTATATCATCCGGAACGCGCATTCCTTTGTCGTAATAATCCTGAACTTCTTTATAAAGCGCCCACATTTGCGGCGTTTCTTCGATAGGCTTTTGGGTTACTTCGGCAATAATATTTCGCTGTATTTTTACGATATTTTCTAATAAGTCGATTGCTGTTCCCTCTGTCATAGGTTCGTCGCCATCGCCACGCATCCCAACAGTTACAATACTTTCTTTAGTTCCCATTCTTTTCATTCCGTCTTTCCAGAACGAAATCAGATTTTCTGAATTGGTATTAAAATCCCATTTTCCTTTTCCTAAGTCAGACCATTCGGCGTGCGCTCTCGTTAGAGGTTCGTGGTGCGAAGTTCCCATCACAATTCCGTATTCATCGGCCAAAACCGCATTTTGAGCATCATCTACATAAAACATTCTTCCCCACATCGATGGCCATAAATAATTGCCTTTCATTCTCAGAATCAATTCAAAAACCGTATCATAGAATTTCGCATTAAATCCGCCATATTTTTCGAACGCCCAGCCTGATAATGCCGGAGCTTCGTCATTGATAAAAATGCCCCGGTATTTTACTTTTGGTTCGCCCTGAGAATGAACGCCTGGTAAAACATGTAATTCTGATTGTTTTTTAACGGGAACATCTGCCCAGAAATACCAGGGAGAAATGCCTATTTGACTCGATAAATCATAAATTCCGTAAATTGTGCCTCGCTTGTCTGAACCGGTAATGACCAGTGCTTTTTTAATTCCTTTTGCAGGATTATCTACAATCTGTGTGGTGAATTTTTCCCATTTCCCTTTCAATTGACCGGCATCAATTTTTCCTTCTTTCACTAATTGATCTATAATTGTACTTTTACCCAATGTTCCAATAATCACAACATAATCTGTTGCTTCTGAGATTTTACTGATTTGTTTTGGATGTAAATCTGAGACCTTGAAAAGATCATTTTCTAAATGTCCTGTAACACGTAAAACTCCCGGAAAATCATTTTCACTTACCAGAATAGAAGCCGTTTTTCCTTTTGAAACTAAAGGGAAATTTTCAGAAGAAGCTGTATTTACCACATATTTCTCTGGATTTACAGCATAAGATTTTGTGCCAAATCCCAGAAGGAAAAACATGAAAATAATTTGTAAAAATTGAGTTTTTAGATCGTTCATCGTTTTATTTTTTAAACACATGGAGACATAGCTTTTCTTTGTCTACAGAATCATTTCACTTGTTTAAATACACATAGCTAAATGTGAAAAAATCTTGATTATATAAAATTTCTGTTAAGCGTATTTTACTAATTTATGTGTCTATTTAAAAAATTACTGCTTCAGCTTATAAGCAATTCCCATTTCTAATCCTCTTAATTCAGCAAGACCTTTCAGTCTTCCCACAAGGGAATATCCGGGATACGTTTCTTTTGTTTCATCTACTGAATGCAAAAAACCATGATCGGGACGCATAGGCAAACTTACTTTTGTTTTGTTCATTAACAGAAGCAGTTGCTCCATAATCCTTTCCATCTTATTGTCTCCATTCAAATGTTCTGATTCTCTGAAAATATTTTCATCTTCGCGGATGACATTTCTTAAATGCAAAAAGTGAATTCGGTCTCCATAATCGTCTATAATTCTCTCGAGATTATTATCCGGATTTGCTCCTAAAGAACCTGTGCAATAGCACAAGCCGTTTAAATTGAATGGAACAGCTTCAAAAATAGCTTTAAGGTCGTCTTCAGTAGAAACGATTCTGGGTAAACCCAAAACCGAAAACGGCGGATCATCAGGATGAATCGCTAATTTCGCACCGTATTCTGACGCAACCGGAGCGATTTGTGTTAAAAAATAAATAAGATTTTCTCTTAGTTTTTCATTGTTGACAGCTGCATAATTATCTAATAATGAAAGAATCTGTTCTGCCGTAAAATTGATTTTACTTCCCGGCAATCCCAGCAATACATTTTTAAAAAGTAATTCCTTCTCTTCTTCAGAAAGCTGATTACCAAATTTCAGCGCATTTTCTTTTTCTGTTTCTGAATAATCTTTTTCAGCATTTGGTCTTTTTAAAAGATAAACATCAAAATAAGTAAACGCTTCCTGATTGTACAACAAAGCTTTGCTTCCGTCCGGATTACTGTAATTATGGTTTGTGCGAACCCAGTCTAAAATGGGCATAAAATTATAGGTAATGATGGTAATACCACAATCCGACAGATTTTTTATACTGGTTTTATAGTTTTCAATATATTGCAAATAGTTTCCGGTGGCTCTCTTAATTTCTTCATGAACAGGTAAACTTTCTACGACTATCCACTCCAATCCTGCTTCCTTTATTATTTGCTGTCTTTCCTGAATCGCAGAAACCTCCCAGATTTCCCCAACCGGAATTTGATGCAAAGCCGTTACAATTCCGGTTGCTCCGGCTTGTTTTATATCGATTAAAGTAACGCTGTCCTGAGGACCAAACCATCGCATTGTTTGCTGCATTTTTATCATGGTAACTGAAATTTAAGATTAGAACCCAATACTGTTTCCGCCGTCAACAGGCAAAACAGTTCCGGTGGTATATTTCGATTCGTTCAGCGCGAAGTAAAACACCGCATCTGCAATGTCTGATGGTTCTCCCAGAAATCCCATTGGCGTTCTCGAAAGCACTTTATTTTTTCTTTCAGGATCGTTATCAAGCGCTGTAGAAGACATTTTTGTTTTGATAAAACCGGGCGCAATACAATTTACCCGAATACCAAACGGAGCCAATTCTACTGCCATTGCTCGTGTCATTGATTCAATCGCGCCTTTACTTGCTGAATATGCAATGACTTTCGGGATGCCATATTGCGACGCCATCGAACTGATGTTGACAATACTGCCTCCTTTATTTTCTTTCATCGTTTTTACAACTTCTCTGCTCACGGCAAAAACACTCAGAAGATTGGTATGAATAACCGACAGAAAATCTTCGTCTGTAACCTCCAGAAACTCTTTCTTCAGATTGATTCCGGCATTGTTTACTAAGATGTCAATTGGATTATTTTTAGCTATTTTTTCGATCATCGCAGGAATTCCGGCAATATCATTCAGATCGTATAAAACCGGAATTGCATTTGCGCCAATTTCGGCACAAGCTTCTTCTGTCTTTTCTTTAGATCTTCCAATGATATACGTTATAATGCCGTTATCACATAATTTCTTGGCTGTTGCAAAACCTAAACCTGAATTTCCTCCGGTTACAATCGCTGTTTTTGTGCTCATTCTTTTTTATTTTATATAATTAGTTTCCCGGTGCAAATGGAAATTTTAATGATTTGAAATATTCTAATGTTTGTATTGGCGGCTCTACTCCTGCCGGTAATTCTTTGCCTGAATATTGCTGGAAATACAGCAGACAGGCATCGCGCCACCATTTTGCTTCTTTATACTGAATTTCCAGCAACATCTGAACTTCTTTAAAACGCTCTTTATCAACGTATTTCTCAGAATTATTCCATGTATTTTGCATTTCCAGAACCTGATTGACACCTTCCTGATATTTTAAAGCCAGACCATTCCATAGCGTTTGACCGTTCTTCAGTTTATAATCCCAGGACAAATGATGAAACCATAATAAATCTATTTCCGGACAAGTCTGGGCATTATCAAAGAGCTTTTCCAGTTCCTGCGCATATTGCGCGGTGGCATTTGTTCCTGTTTTTGATCTGTCGAAACCAATTCCGTTTTTATCCGCTTTATGATAGTATGTCGGATTCCATTCCGGTCTTGATAAATCAGAAACCCAGGGTCCCGGACCATAGTGATGTCCGGTATCCATGATATGATGCAAACCAAGCGGTGTCATATAATTTACAACTGCTTCTCTTGAAGTGATCATCATTGTTTTTATCGGTTTAATAAAATCTTCATCGTTCGAAAAAGTAGATCTCAACCATTCATCAGCAATCGTTTCTGAATCCAAATACGGGTCCCATGCCAATCTTCCGAAGCCGTACCAGTTTGCCTGTGCAAAAGGATGACCGGTCCAGTTGAGATCATTACCTATATTCGAAACTCCAGCAATTCCGGTAAGTTTTTGTGGACTTAAAGAACCATCGATTACTTTGGCAACCGTCGACCCTTTACCTTTCTGATAGGTGTCAGCTTCTAACACTTCCTGAAATAATTTTGGCAGATAAACCAAATGTGTGCTAAAACCCAAATATTCCTGAGTAATCTGAAATTCCATCATCAAAGGGGTTTTAGGCATCGCACCAAACAAAGGATGAAAAGGTTCTCTGGGCTGAAAATCTATCGCACCATTTTTTACCTGAACAATTACGTTGTCTTTAAATTTTCCATCATACGGCTGAAATTCGGCGTAAGCCTGTTTTGCCCGGTCATTGGCATCATGTTCAGAATATACAAATGCTCTCCACATAATTATGCCGCCAAAAGGAGCTACCGCATCGGCCAGCATATTGGCACCGTCGATATGATCCCTTCCGTAGTTCTGAGGTCCTGGCTGTCCTTCAGAATTGGCTTTCACCAAAAATCCTCCAAAATCAGGAATTCTGTTATAGATTTCTTTTGCTTTCTCTTTCCACCAATTCGCAACTGCAGTATCTTTTGGATCTGCTGTTTTTAAACCTCCAATTTCAATTGGCGCCGAAAAACGAGCCGTCAAATACACTTTGATTCCATAAGGCCGGAATACATTCGCCAGGGCTTTCACTTTCTCTAAATATTGCGGAGTCAGGATCAGGGCATTCGCATTTACATTCGTCAAAACTGTTCCGTTAATCCCGATTGAAGCATTCGCTCTGGCATAATCAATATAACGCTGATCGATAAAATCAGGTAATTTTTGCCAATTCCATAAAGAGAAACCAGCATAACCGCGCTCGACAGTCCGGTCTAAATTATCCCAATGGTTTAAGACCCGAAGGTTTATTTTAGGAGCATCAACAATATTTAAATTACTGATTGATTTATGGGTTTGTATCAATCTTAAAAAACGATAAACACCATATAAAACACCAACATCATTCTTTCCGGTAATGACAATTTGTTTTTTATTTTTTGATGAAATGGATTTAATAATAAAACCTTCGTTGTTTATTTTGTCGAAATCTGATGCCAATACTTTTTGCAAATCCGAATTTAAGGCAGGTTGAGAACCTACAATTACATTATTATCTCCTTTGATTGCTGATCGAGTTTCCGGTTTGCTTCCCAACATATCCAATATTCCCGTTTCTAATTCAGCTAAAGAAATTTTAGAAGTTTCAGAACTTCCCAATGCAACAATCCCACCAAGATTAGTTTTATACTCTGAAGCGACTACAGCGTTTTGTATCTTATTGTATTGAAGCCATAATTTATAATCCTTTTGAGCAGAAGCCGAAAAGGAAATTATAAGAAACCAGAAAACAAATCGTAATGAAGTCATTTACTTTAAATTTAATTCTTTAAAAACTCATTCGGAAGAATCAATGTTTTATATCTTAATAAAAATATTTGATAAAATTATAATCTAAAAAATACATTATTATAAATAAAACAACAATTGCAATCGGTTGCGTAAAAATATAGGATTGTTATTTAAGAAAAAAATTTTAGCTCTCTTATTTTCAATAAAAATATTTTTATAACAAATAAAAGCAGGATAATTTAAAAAACTATCCTGCTTTAGCATGGTGGAATTCCAGATTCAAAATCCTGAACTACGGCACTATCAATTTTATTCTTATCGTTTGTAATACGCCATAATACTGGCTTTTGCTAATGTCTGGTTCCAAAGGTTAAAACCTACAACGGCAGGATTTGTATTCTCATCTGTTCCTAGTTTATCTGTTTTAAGCGCATAAACTGTGATGATATACTGATGAAACCCGTGGCCTTTGGGCGGGCAAGGTCCTCCAAATCCTTTAATACCGTAATCTGTAACACTCTGAACAGCTCCTTTGGGAAGCAAATTACTCTTTGTTCCTGAGTTGGTAACCAGTTCATTAGTATTTGCAGGAATATCAAATACAACCCAATGCCAAAATCCGCTACCGGTTGGTGCATCAGGATCATACATGGTTACGGCAAAACTTTTTGTTCCTTCAGGAGCATTTTTCCATGACAATTGCGGCGACTGATTTTCTCCCGAACAGCCAAATCCATTGAATTCCTGAATTTTAGAAGCTTCGCCTCCCAAATCTTTACTGGTCAGCGTAAATGTTTTTTGACCAAAAATTGTGGTGGTAAAAATTAAGGCCAGTACTACAATTAAATTTACTTTTTTCATTTTACTTTGAATTAAAATTTTAAGCAAATTTAGATTCAGCAACGCAAAAGAAAATATAGAGAAAGGATCAAAAAGTAGGGCAGAAAGCTCAAATTTTTTGGTGGTGTTTTGGCGTTACGCCATATTTTGATTTATAAGCCTGTGTAAAGCTGGACAAATTTTCGTAACCTGCTTCAAAATAAACTTCTGATGGATTTTTTTGCTCCTTTTGCAGTAAATAATGTGCAAATTCAAGTCTTTTATTTTGAAACCACTTTATAGGCGACTCTGAGTAATGTTTTTCAAATTCTCTTTTAAATGTTGATACACTCATATTACATAAAAAAGCCAATTCCTTCAATGTCAATTTATTCAAGTGGCTATTTTCGATAACCTGAATAAACTTTTGTGTCGCATTGTCACTGTTTACCGCTAAAGAATAAAGAAATTCAGCGCTATACTTTTCTGTTAGATAGAACATTATCTCTTCACACTTGACTTCAAGCATTTTCTTCTGAATATCCTTTGAAAGTTGTGAGATATCTAACAAACTGTACACAAAACGCTTTATAAAATCATCATATTCGAAAGCATAAACTGATTTGCATTCGCCAGATTCAATTTTATTCCATTCAACTTTCCGAATAAATTTTGACAGCATTTCATTTGTAAAAAACAAAACTACGCTTCTGTAATTCGAACCATCAGAAAGCTTTTCGGTCATGAGACAATTTCCTGATTTCATCACAAGAAATCCGGAAGCATCTATTGATAACGCTGAATCGTCAAAGATGACTTCTTTAGCTCCTTCAATTAAAAAACTAAAGATATTTTGATTTAAAATAATTTGCTGTTTCGAAATTTCTTTCGAACTCTTATAATCAAAAACTTGAACAAGCTGAGAATTCTCTGCACTCAATTCGTCGGGAAGTATAATGGTATGCATACTATGATTTCGTTGCTGTCTCTAAAGATTTATTTTTATCCGAAGATTCACGAGCCAGCACTTCTGTATTTAAGAAAGTGATTTCTTTCGCATCATCACTTTTCTGGGATTTCAGGTTTTTGATGATGATTTCAGCCGCAGCTTTCCCCATTTTTTCGGCTGGGTGGGTAATAGTCGAAATATTTGGATCTATTATTTGAGAAATTGGATCGTTGTTAAAACCAATAATAGCTATTTCGTCCGGAACCTTGATACCTCTTTTTTTAGCTGTCTGAACCGCACTCACTGCAATAATATCTCCGGGCGCAAAAAGTCCATCCGGAATTGGATCTAAATCAAACAATTGATTACTGGCCCTTACTCCTTCTTCATAAGTAACCGATTTCAAATTAATAATTAATTCTTCATCTATTGGTAAATTATGATCTTTTAATGCTTCTATATAACCTCTTTTTCTTTCGTTGTAAAGATTTCCAAATTCTGATCCGGCTGTCAAATGCGCAATACGAATACAGCCTTGTTCGATAAGATGTTTGGTTGCCTTGTAGCCCGCAGAATAATTATCGATAACTACCCTGAAAGTATGGTAATCCTTAGGAACCCTGTCTACAAATACAAGCGGTATATTATTATTCGTGAACTGCTGAAAATGAGAAGTGTCTCTTGTTTCCATCGCTAACGAGCAGATAACACCACTCACTCTGTTACTATACAATGATTTAGCCATATTAACCTCTTCAAAATAGGAATCGTGCGATTGCATGATAATAACCGTATAATCCGATTTTTGGGCTGTAATTTCGATACCACTAATCAAAGAAGATAAAAACGGCTGGGTAACAGTTGGAATTAAAACCCCTATTGTTTTGGTTTTATTACCGCGCAAACCTGCCGCCAAAGTATTGGGGACAAAACCCATTTCTTCGGCTGTTTTTTTGACTTTCCTGATCGTTTTATCACTAATAGTGTGATGATCCTTCAAAGCCCTCGAAATAGTAGATGTAGCAAGATTTAATCGCTCTGCAATATCGTAAATCGTTACATGTTTATTTTCTTCCATGAAATCAATAATATGAGATGTAAATATAAACTATTTTCCCACAAGATAATCTCCCTAAAATTAACTATCCTTTTTTAACGATCTATATAATACTGAACGGCTTTCAGGAATATATTTTTATAAGAAATGCCATAATGCTTCTTGTGAATATGAAGAGCTTGTTTCTTATTTCCTTTTTATAATTTTCCCTTCTTTAGTAAATTCCAAATCAATGTTATTTGTTAAATCGACATCTAGATCTTTGTGTCCGTAATCTATATGAGTGATTTTTTCGTTGGGATAATTCTTCGCCACATACTCTTTTACCGGTTTTGGAATAAATGCAGTGGGAATCGGTTTTTTACCTCCGTCAACTTCTCTGTATGAACCATCTTTCCAAAATTCTACTTCGGTACCGTCTTTCAGTTTTACTTCATAACCTTTTTCACCATGTTCAGCATCTTTTTTAACGGTATCTACCGAAGTATAACTAAAATATTTTTTCAAAAATTCCTGTGCCGCTTCCGGCAATTCTGCAATTTCTATTCTTTTTTGAGCGTTAGCCGATACTACAAAACCCAGCAATACTGCGGCAAGTATAATTATCCTTTTCATGATTTAAAATTTAAATTAATACTATTGTTGTACTAATTTACAACAAGTAAAAACACATTCAAATCAATTTAATAAACCTTTATTATTTTAAAAGAGAGTTTTATTATCTTGTAACCTATTAAAAACAAAAAACTTATGCCAGAATCTATCATTATAAAAGTCGCAACACCAAATGATTTAAAAGGGATAATAAAATTGCAGGAAGCCAATCAAACTTCACAGGGCGGTACATTATCAGGAGGATTGACAGAGAATCAAATTCAGGAAATGATGACCGATATGCCTCAAATAATAGCCGTTATTGATAATGAAATTGTTGGATTTTTACTTACTACGTCTCAGGCAGTTAACAATAAACGTAAAGTTGCAATTGTTGATGCGATGTCAGGATCTTATTCCGGAACTGAAGACTCCTATATTTACGGTCCAATTTGTGTGAGCCAAAATCAGCGCGGAAAAGGCATAGCACAACTCTTGTTTAAAGAATTATTACGCCTGCAACCCAATCGCGAAGGGATTTTATTTATTAAAAACGACAACGAAGCTTCTCTAAAAGCTCATAAAAAAATGGGAATGCGCAAAGTAAGTTCTTTCCATTTTAACCGTGCTGATTTTGATGTGTTTGCCTATATTTTTCCTTAAATAAAAGAAAGACAATCCCAAATTAAGCCGATTTCCGAAGCCTTATAAACCATCAAAAAACACAATATGCGCTATTTTATCCTTCTTATTGTTACTTTTCTAACTGTTTCCTGTAAAAATGAAACCAAATCTTCAACACTTTCTGACTATTTTACCTATCAACAAAATAGTGAAGTAGAGTCAGCGGGAGTAAAAATGATTCCGATAAAAACACCTATTGGAGAATTTAAAGTCTGGACAAAACGTTTTGGTAACAATCCTAAAATAAAAATAGTACTGCTACACGGAGGCCCAGCAATGACGCATGAATATATGGAATGTTTTAAAACATTTTTTCAACGTGAAGGATTTGAATTTTACGAATACGATCAATTAGGATCTTATTATAGTGATCAGCCAAAAGACAGCAGTTTATGGACCACAGAACGTTTTGTCGAAGAAGTAGAACAGGTCCGTAAAGCGATTGGAGCAGATAAAAACAATTTTTATCTATTAGGAAATTCATGGGGAGGAATACTTGCTATGGAATACGCATTAAAATACCAAGAAAACATGAAAGGGCTATTGGTAGCAAACATGATGGCCAGTGCACCCGATTACGGGAAATATGCTGATGAAGTATTAGCGAAGCAAATGAAACCGGAAGTATTATCAGAAATCAGATCTCTAGAAGCTAAAAAGGATTTCAGTAATCCAAGATATATGGAATTGCTGATTCCAAATTATTACCAGCAACACCTTTGCCGATTAAAAGAATGGCCAGACGGATTAAATCGTGCAAGTAAACATATTAATAACGAGATCTATACCATAATGCAAGGGCCAAGCGAATTCGGAATTAGCGGCCGTTTAGCCAAATGGGATATTAAAAACCGCCTGCACGAAATTACAATTCCAACTCTAATGATTGGAGCCAAATATGACACAATGGATCCAAAAGCAATGGAAGAACAAAGTAAATTAGTACAAAAAGGACGTTACTTATATTGTCCAAACGGAAGTCATCTGGATGAAGTGCAAAACTTG
>NZ_MUGR01000066.1:0-1421 GCF_002217195.1 Flavobacterium aquidurense
CCAACTTTTGCAAGTGTTCAGTTTAACGAAGCAAATATCGTTTGGTATACAGCTTTAACAGGCGGAACATCGATTCCATCTACTACAGCACTAACAAGCGGAACTTACTTTGCAGCAATAAAAGATGCTACAACAACTTGTGAGAGTTCAGTAAGATTATCAGTAACCATTAGTGTAACTGATCCTGCTACGCCAACATTGGTAACAGCCGGAACTCAAAACTTCTGTTTGGTAAATGCACCAACTTTTGCAAGTGTTCAGTTTAACGAAGCAAATATCGTTTGGTATACAGCTTTAACAGGCGGAACATCGATTCCATCTACTACAGCACTAACAAGCGGAACTTACTTTGCAGCAATAAAAGATGCTACAACAACTTGTGAGAGTTCAGTAAGATTATCAGTAACCATTAGTGTAACGGATCCTGCTACGCCAACCTTGGTAACTGCGGGAAATCAAAACTTCTGTTTGGTAAATGCACCAACTTTTGCAAGTGTTCAGTTTAACGAAGCAAATATCGTTTGGTATACAGCTTTAACAGGCGGAACAGCGATTCCATCTACTACAGCGTTGACAAGCGGAACTTACTTTGCAGCAATAAAAGATGCAACAACAACTTGTGAGAGTTCAGTAAGATTGTCAGTAACTATTAGTGTAACAGATCCTGCTACACCAACTTTGGTAACCGCAGGAACACAAAACTTCTGTTTGGTTGATGCGCCAACTTTTGCAAGTGTTCAGTTTAACGAAACAAATATTGTTTGGTATACAGCTTCAATAGGAGGAACAGCAATTCCGTCAACTACAGTGTTGACAAGCGGAACTTATTTTGCAGCAATAAAAGATGCTACAACAACTTGTGAGAGTTCAGTAAGATTATCAGTAACCATTAGTGTAACGGATCCTGCTACGCCAACCTTGGTAACTGCGGGAAATCAAAACTTCTGTTTGGTTGATGCACCAACTTTTGGAAGTGTTCAGTTTAACGAAGCAAATATCGTTTGGTATACAGCTTTAACAGGCGGAACATCGATTCCATCTACTACAGCACTAACAAGCGGAACTTACTTTGCAGCAATAAAAGATGCTACAACAACTTGTGAGAGTTCAGTAAGATTATCAGTAACCATTAGTGTAACGGATCCTGCTACGCCAACATTGGTAACAGCCGGAACTCAAAACTTCTGTTTGGTAAATGCACCAACTTTTGCAAGTGTTCAGTTTAACGAAACAAATATTGTTTGGTATACAGCTTTAACAGGAGGAACAGCGATTCCATCTACTACAGCACTAACAAGCGGAACTTACTTTGCAGCAATAAAAGATGCTACAACAACTTGTGAGAGTTCAGTAAGATTATCAGTAACCATTAGTGTAACTGATCCTGCTACGCCAACATTGGTAACAGCCGGAACTCAAAA
>NZ_MUGR01000067.1:0-2483 GCF_002217195.1 Flavobacterium aquidurense
TGATTGTCAGAAATGTTTGTCGAGTAATTTTTCACTGTAATTTAATTGATTAGTAACCAACAAGTTACGGAAAATAAACAACATAAACAACTGACAATCAGTTTTTTATAAGATTATTTTATAAAATAAACGCCGTACGAATTTTTCTAATTTAATTTTTAAACAGGCTCTTAATAATGCACTACTAGTATTTAAAACTTAATGTCAATGTATAATATCGTCCATTACCTCTTACATATTCAGCATCTCTTGCAGTGTACATAGATGTAGGAGTAAAATAGGTTTTATTAAACAGGTTCTCTACTCCCAGCCCTAACATTATAAACTGATTAAATTTATAACTTCCCTGAAAGTTGAATAGATTGAAAGATTCTACAGGCCCTTCTCCTTCTTCATATTTCCCAGATTTATCCGGAGAAAACCGATCCCTTTTGAATGAGTACATATGATATAGACCTAAATTCAGTTTTTTATCATCTGACATCCATTTAACATAAGAATTTAGTCTTGGCGGAGCAATTCTCAACCCGCTCAGATATTTTTGATAGGTATTGTCATTATTTACATCTACCTTCCCTTCCTGATAAGTATAATTCACGCCTATATTCAATCCTCTTGCCGGATAAACATTCATTACAAGATCTACTCCACTAATATATTGTGGTGCTCGCAATGGTGTCCAAAAACCATTCACAGAAACTAAATCTGCACCAAGCTTAGAGTAATTATAAAAATAACTTGCAGAAAAGTCTATAACTTTACCTATTTTACTATTAAAACCTATTTCGTAGCTGTCTACTACAACGGGTTCTGTGTTAATTTCGTTTAGCACATTACTTTTAGCATCTCTCAGTACACGTCCAAGATCATAAATGTTGAATCCTCTGGAATAGGATGTAAATGGCTGGAAATAGCTAAAGGCGGTATAACTAAGTCCGGCATTGTATGAGAAGTTTTTATACTTCAGACTTCCTCCCTGTACATTAAAAGCACTGTCTTTTCCGGAAGGAAGCGTTGTATAATCCGGAACTTTTATATTCATTAAATCCCAACGGCTTCCCATTTTTACTGTTAAATCTTCCGTAAGATATAGTTTACTTTGTATAAATGGTGCAAATGCCATCATATTCAATTCAGGAACCCATACTCTGCCATCTACTAATGGCTGCGTAGTATGTTCATTCAGTAAATCTATACCATAAGTAAGTGAAGCTTTTAATATACCTTCTTTTCTGAATTCTGTATTAAAGTCGGTACGAAAGCCATATTTCTTTTCCAGAATTGCAGATTGGCCACCTGTTTTCCAACGGGGAGCTTCTCTGTAGTCGTAAATTGTATAAAAGTCTTGAAAATAAACGGATGCATTGAACGATGTATTACGGAATATAGAAGTATTGCTATATTTCAAATAAGCGTTGTGATTATATTTAGTTCCTTCTTTTACACCAAGACTTTCTCCTATTTTACCAGTTGACGGCCTTTCACCATACTTTCCTTTATCCAGGATATATTTGGAATCCTGCAAACTAGAATAGTAATTGTACATCAATTCTATTCTGCTTTTGTCATTGAAGGAATAACCCAATTTTGCAAAGGCATTATTTACCTTTGTTTCACCAAGTCCATATCTGGGGTTTTGGACTAAACCTTCTCCATCTATCTTAACGCCATTCTCTGTGAAGGTTCCGTTTACCAGATAATCAAATTTGCCCAGCTTTCCATAAAAGCTCTGTGATATTCTATATCCGGCTCCTCCCTCAGATTTAAACATCTTGTTATTGAATAATTCATGCCCCGTAAACCCCAAGACAGTTTTTCCGGATATTGACTTTTTCGAATTATCTTTTTGAGTTATATAATTAATAATCCCTCCTTCTGCACCATTTCCATAAATAGATGTTGCTCCTTTAACAACTTCAATTCTTTCAAGTACAGAAGGATCTATACTTCTAATCTCTCTGTCGTTATTCCGAAGCGGGCTGGATTGTGGAATTCCGTCTATCATTATCAATACATTTCTTCCTCTTAATGTTTGCCCTCTGTTTCCGACCAGATTATTTCCAAAAGCCAATCCGGGAACCTGATAAGCAAGGATGTTACTAAGATCCGGAGAAATTGCAGCTTGCTCTTCAATTTCTTTACGGTTGACAATGTGTACTGTTGAGGCTGTTTTCTTTATTATCTCTGGTGTCCTGGTTACTGTTATAATGACTTCATCAAGCCTTCCTTGTTTAACAGAATCATTTACCTTAATAACATTTTTCTGGGCTTTTGCAATTCCCGATACAAGGAATACACTCCCTAAGCATAATAGTGTTTTTTTCATTTGGTAGTAGTGTGTAATTATTTTTATTTAGAATAAACAAAATTAAAAATTATTCATAATCTCGCAAAAGAAAATCTAATTATAATTTTACAATGTAATAAGAGCCTGTTTAAATTTTATTCAATAAATTTTTTATAGCGGATAATTTTACCATATT
>NZ_MUGR01000068.1:0-7541 GCF_002217195.1 Flavobacterium aquidurense
TTTAGAATTAATATAAATAATAATTATATTTGTTGAAATAAAAGATTTTGTAATGAGAGAAATAGAACAATTATACCATAATAATTTCGGAATTGCCTTTTACTGGAAAAAAGAAAACGAAACTATAACGGATAAAGTACAGTTAGTTTTTAAGGAAACCGGATTCTATTTTACGGTTCAGGAGCTCAATTATTTTTGCGATTTAATCGAAGACAGCATGATCGAAAATGCGTGTTGCGAAGCTTGTGAACTAAAAAACTCTTGTCACAAATTCTTACTTAAAACCCCGTGTGCAGCAATAGACCTCGCCGTTTCTGTAAAAGAACTAAAATCGATTAAGGATTTAGTCGAAGGTTCCTTATTCAGAATCGAACTTGACGAATATGTTTACGGAGTTGGCTTAAATTAAAAAGCATTCTAAACATTTTAACAACATCTTTTCATTATTGAAATATATTTTGATTTTATTCAAAAAAAAGTATATTTACAGCAATGAAAAAAAACCGCATTCTTTTTACTCTTGTTGTTTTGTTGGCTTTTCTAACGGGCTGCAAGAACGAATCTGACAATTACATTGACCCACGAGGAACTGATTACGCCGGTTCTGAAAGCTGTATTCAATGTCATAAAATACAATACGAAACCGCTTTTCACAGCTCTCATTTCAAAGCTACTTCTCCTGCTACCAAAGAAAATATTTTAGGTCATTTTACAAAGGGTCAGAATACCTTTGTTTATGACAAAGACACAAAATTGGTGATGGAAGAACGCAACGACACGCTTTATCAGGTACTTTATAAAAACGGAAAAGAAGTTGAAGCCCACTCTTTTGATGTTCTTTTTGGAACGAAACACGCTCAGACAAGTGCTTTCTGGAAAGATCATTATACTTATGAACTCCCTGTCTCTTACTATAAATCCTTAAATAGCTGGGCAACAAGTCCGGGATACTCTGCTACAGTTGCAAATTTTGGGAGAAAAATAGGAAAAGAATGTTATGCTTGCCATAGCTCTAATATCGCCAGCAGATACGTCACTACAAGCTCAGACAGCATCAATTTTATGAATATGGAAGTGGAGGATTTTATGGATCCCAATACTATCGTTTACGGAATTGACTGTGAACGCTGTCATGGTCCGGCGAAGCAGCATGTTCAGAAACATTTAAAATTTCCTGACCTAAAAATTGCTCAAAATATAACTTCGTTTAAAAACCTCAACCGTCAGCAAAAAATCGATGCTTGTGCGATCTGCCATTCCGGAAATGACAAATTAAAAGTAAAATCACGTTTTCAATTCAAACCCGGTGATGATTTACTAGATTATTTTAGAGGAATCCCCGGATCAGAAGAAAATGCTCATTTTGATGTGCACGGGAATCAGTTAGGATTATTGGCTCAAAGTAAATGTTTCAAGAAAAGCGAAACCATGGATTGCATGACATGCCATAATCCGCACGCGAATGCTTCCGGAAACCTCGCAAGTTATTCTAAAATTTGCATGAGCTGTCATCAGGGAATTCAGCACAATGCGGCAACATCAAAAACGACCTCAGCAACTGTACTTGCCAATAATTGTGTCGAATGCCATATGCCTAAAACAATGTCGAATGCTATTAAATTTCAGGCTTCTAACGATAAAGAAATGTCGAATTATATTCTGAGAACCCACAAAATTGGGATTTATCCAACGAACAAAAAGTAATTATTATTCGAATTTCTGGAGTTCAAAAGTTTCTCCATCAAAAACACCGTACGTAAAGTAACCAATCCAGTCACCCAGATTTACATATTTGGCATCTTGCCCAACCTCTATGATCATAGGCAAATGACGATGACCAAAAATAAAGTAATTATAATGTTTGGTTTCCAGTTTACGTTTGGCGTATAAAACCAGCCATTCATTTTCTTCCCCTAAAAATTTTACATCTTCAGCACCTGAAATCAGTTTATTTTTAACAGACAGATATTGCGCTAAACTGACACCAACATCAGGATGCAGCCAACGGAAAAGCCATTTAGAAAACGGATTTGTAAACACCTTTTTCATGCGCTTATACCCTTTGTCACCGGGGCCTTTTCCGTCGCCGTGACCAATCAGAAATGTTTTTCCGTTAAAAGTAAATTCTTTATTATCATGATAAACCGGAATATTCAATTCGGTTTGAAAGTAATCATTCATCCATAGATCGTGATTGCCTACGAAAAAATAAATTGGGATTCCACTATCACGAATTTCGGCTAATTTCCCTAAAACACGCACAAATCCTTTTGGCACAACTGTTTTATATTCGAACCAGAAATCAAACAAATCGCCCAATAAAAAAATAGCTTCGGCATCTTGTTTTACAACATCTAGCCACGCTACAAACTTTTGTTCGCGCGGTAAACTCAACTCAGGAGTTGGAGCTCCAAAATGCTGATCAGAAGCGAAATATACTTTTTTCATTTAGATTATTAGATTGTTAGACTATTAGACTTCACCCTGGCTAGCTTCATTCTGAGCGAACTAGAAGAATTGGAATTTGGAATTTAAAAAATTGGGATTAAATATTATCACTCGCGTACCATTCTGCAAACGAAGATTCTGTTTCCTGAAGTTTAAGCGAGAAAAGAGAAATATCATTGGGCAAACGCGCAACAATACGATCTGCAAAATCAACGACCATATTTTCGCTTGTTGGCTGATAATCTACTAAAATCACGTGATGACCACGATTTTTTAATTCATTTGCCAATTCGATATGCGGAGTCGTTTCATTAAAAACCGTCGCATGATCAAACTGATCCACGATTTCTTCTTTTACAATTTTCTTTAGATCCGAAAAATCGATCACCATTCCGAATTTTACATTCGATCGATCCGTGATTGGCGAACCAATAACCGTTACCGATAATTTATAACTGTGCCCGTGAACGTTTTTACATTTTCCGTCGTAACCGTACAAAGCATGTCCGGTTTCGAAACTAAATTGTTTTGTAATTCTGATATTACTCATCGATTTGAATTTTAGGTTACAAATTTACAAATTAATAACCGTTTTCATCTCTTTTTTTAGCTCTGTTATACATCCAATACGCAATTCCGATCAAAAAAACGAAAGGAAGAAACGATCCAATGAGAACTCCAATCTGATAACTGTCATCCGGAGCGGTTTTAATTTTCTCCGCAACATCTATTTTCTGAAATAATGAAATGATATACATATTATTTTATTTATCTTGTAAAATTGTTTTAAACACATAGAAACATAGATTGTTTTTCTTCTGAAAAGATTAACAAAAAAGCATGCTTTTAAAACATAGCCTATTGTTGATTAATGCAAGTGAAACGCCTTTTTCCAACACAGTTTGGGCTATGTTTCTATGTGTTTAAACAAACGTCAAACGTTAAGTTTTATTTTTTAAACTGCGTCAGCGCATTTCTCGAAAAATCAGATAAAACCAACTTTCCTGTAATAGCGGCACGTTCTATAAGCAGCGATTCCCAACGCTCTGTCCCTTCCCAGATAATCTTTTTCATTTCTGATAATGCTTCCGGATTGTATGCACTTAATTTTTGGGCAAAATTTACCACAGCATTATCGAGATTTTCCGCCTGATGAATCTCAGAAAATAATTTATTCTCTAAAGCCCATTCTGCCGATTTCCATTCGTGCGCTGCCAAAGTCATTTCGGCCATTGCAGCTTTTCCTATTTTACGCGAAACGGCAGGCTCAATCACAAACGGACCAATACCAATCGCTAATTCAGATAATTTTACAGCACTTTCCGGAGTCGCCAAAACATAATCGCAGGCAGCAATAATTCCAACGCCTCCGCCAACGGCTTTTCCCTGAACACGCCCTATAATGAGTTTAGAACAATTTCTCATTGCGTTCAGTAAATGTGCAAAACCGGAGAAAAATGCTGTTCCCTGTTCCTCATTTTCTACCTGTAAAAGTTCATCAAACGAGGCGCCTGAACAAAAAACCTTTAGACCTTCACTCTGCAAAACGATAACTGAAACACTTTCATTTAAACTTAAAGAATTGATTTCGCTGGTCAAGCGATCCAACAATTTCCTTGGAAAAGAATTGCTTGCAGGATGACCAAATTGCACCGTAGCAACTGCATTATTAAAAGTAGTCTGTAAAGAACCGTTTTGATTTTCTGAACTCATAAAAAATAGATTTGATCGTAAAGTTACGGTTTTGAAAAATAATTTTACCTGAACGTGATTTGAAATTTGTTTTTTGAAAAATAATTGACTTTATTTGCTATCGCTTTGGGGGATTAGCTCATTTGGCTAGAGCGCTTGCCTGGCAGGCAAGAGGTGACCGGTTCGAATCCGGTATTCTCCACAAAAAAACGAAACCCTTGTAATCTTCACAAGGGTTTTGTTTTTTTTATTTCTTCCTTACCATTCTTATAAATTGTCTTAAAGTATTAAAATTAAAACTTATACGGTCTGTTTTATAATTTTTCTCTTCATTTATTTGTGCAAAATAAATAAGACATGAAAAAACTAATTTTATTATTTGCTTTGATCTTTATTACTTCTTGTTCTAAAGATGACACCAATTACGAAGAGGATATTTTTAACGACGATACTTATATGTATTTTGATCCTCCAGGTTGGTTATTGGGAACCTGGACTAATAATCAGGGTGATAAAATAATAGTCACACGAAATAATCTGATTTTTAATGAATACGGAAATCCCGTTAATTCGGCTAATGAAGAAATTGCCTATTATGAGAAGAATTTTGGAAACCCAAACATTCAGGAAACCGCCTATGCGAATTATTACAGCTTAAAGTACAACTACGACAATGAATACCGAATGAAATTTAGTATCATCCAGATATCTGAAAGAAAAATTGACATTACGGGTTTCTTTACAGGAACATTTACCAAAATTTAATACTTTCTATACTAAAGTAAAACCCTTGCAGATTCAATCCTGCAAGGGTTTTTTATTTTTATGCCTATCCTTATTTTTCATTCGCAGAATCCTCGAAATCTATTTCATCTTCATCCGGTTTTTTAAAATCATTATTCAATAAATCCGTAAGTTTCTTTTTCTCTTTCTGATTCTTCTTTGTAATAAATGCAACTAAAACAATTACTACTACAACTAAAATTCCTATTATAACCCAATTGATTTCCATAGTCTTTAATTTTAACTAAATATAAGCTTTTTGAGGCTTCGAAATATTATCAAAACGTTAAAAATGAACATTATAAAAAATCAGAATCCAAAAAAGGAACACAATTTGTTTCGTAGGCAGATAAGAGTTTTGATTTTTGTCAGAAATCTTTTTTATATTTAAAACTTCTAAAAGACTATTCCAAAAAACAAAATGATTAAACAATTAAAGAAAAGCCTCTCCATTGGTTTATTAATTTTCTTCACTACTATTTTAGAGATTTACTGGTCAGTAGGAAATTTTTCCGACAGAATGTCAAGCGGCAATCCCGATGCTTCATTTTTTGATGATGCGTATTTAATGTCTTTGTTTACAACTGTTTTCTTAACCTTTTTATTTCTGCTGGTTTCGTTACTTAAAAACAAATCCCTAAAAATTACGATCGAACTGATACTCTTTATTTCGGTTTGGTTTTTCTGGAATTATACCGTTTTTGTCGATAGAGAATCGTCCTGGAGCACCTATACTTTCAAGGAAGAACTTCTTTATACATTTTCGGTTTCTGCTTTGCCTATTCTGGTTTTATCTATTCCTACCGTTTTTGGTTTAAATTACATCTTGAAAAACTATGAGCCCAAATAAAAAATCCACATTAGTTTTAAGAGTTTATTTGATCCTTAGTTTACTTCTGGCCCTGGATTGCTTACTGTATTATTTTAAATTCATTAGCCTAAGAGGTTATTACAGTGACGTGGTTTTATATTGGCTCTGGTTTGTGACTTCTTTTGTGGTAATTGTAATGTTTTGGAAAAAACTGATGGCCAAATTACTTTTGACAGGAATTATATTGACCATAGTACTTAGCATTTTGCCCATGATGATCCCTTTTTATGCCTGGATACTTTCGACTACATCGCTAGGATTGCTTATCGATAAAAATCTAAATGAAAACTACAGGGCTCAAATCGTAGGCTACAGTGTGATGGCACCGCCATGGCTTGAAGTAATAAAAAAACATGGTTTATTGGAAAAAAGAATATTAAAAAGTACCGATTATCAGCTTATGAATGACGACACAAATGCCAAAATCAGATTTGCGAAAGATATCATTTTCAGAAATGAAACCGACAGTACTCTGACGCTGACCTTATTTTATGGCGGACCAAACAAAACCATAACTTTAGACAAAACCACCGGTAATATTATTGCAATAAAACCCAATTAAATTTAAAATAAAAGAATTTTATGAATACCAAAATTTACATCATTTTCATAGCTTCATTACTTTCTCTACTGTCTTGCAACAAGAAAGAAACGAAAAATAACAAACCGCAATCAGCAAAAACGACAGCCGCTATAAATGATTCCGTACAAGCCGAAGAAGAAACTCCAAGAAAAGAAAGCATAAACCTATTCCGTCTTACTTACAGAGACAGCAGCGATGTAGCCTTTGTTTCGCTTTCCGATATTTATCCGCTAAATGGCAAAGACAACGATAAACTTATTTTGCCGGAAGTAGAAAAAATGGGAATAAAAGCGGCCGGATATTTTACAATCGACAGCAAATACAGGAAACGTTTTTTGACAGAAACCAATACATCCGAAACAGATTCTCTGTTTGTCTACGACTATTCAAAAAACAAATTGGCCGCCTTTTCTATAAAAAACCTAAAAACTGCTGCATTCCTAAATCCTTATTCGTCAGAAGACGCCTGGCCTTATCACTGGTACGATTACATGATTGGATTCGAAATCAATGCGCAATCACTAAAAGGGTTCAGCGATTATTATAGCGATGTTTTGGCATATGTGGGTAAAGAAAATCCTTTTACCAATAAACCATTAACACCAATTGTCTGGAAGAAAATTTCAGCCAAAGAATTTCCTTCAAAAGCAATAAAGAAAAAAGATCTTGCACTCTTAAAAAATAAAACTCCCGGAAATACCTATTCTTATAAAACAGAAGAATATCACTATTTCCTGCAGGAATATCTAAACAATACAGAAGTGGGCTCCAGACGTTTATTGGTAATCGATGCCAACACAAAAGAGGTTATTACTGAAAAAATGTTTATCGAAAGCGAGGGCACCTCACCTGCTCCTCTAAACAGTGCAGACGATGAAGTTGCGGTTCAATATACAGGTAAACTCTTCAAAAATAAGCCTCCGGTTGTTTTTGGGTTTCAATACGAGTCCTTCGGCTGTTCTGCTATATCATTGATCGACAAATCAAACGAAGACATTTATATTCAATGCGATAACCGTCATTAAAGTAATTATTTAAAAAAATCAGGAGCAGAAAAATTGGTTTTCAAAAAGACCAGTTGTCCCGCTCTCAGCTTTATCTTTTTATCCGCAAAAAAGCGAATAAAAAGGATACCGCTTCCATCCTACCGTCTGGACATATCTT
>NZ_MUGR01000069.1:0-31293 GCF_002217195.1 Flavobacterium aquidurense
TGATGCCTTAAATAATGTACTCAATATTAATTTATTAGAATATGCTTATCAAAGAGGATATACTAAATTATTAAGTGCTAAAGAATCTGCTACTTGGGTTTCTTTAAAGAATCCGAGTACTGGTGATCACATTAGAATAAAAACTAAGTCTAATCCGATGCTATATAATAATAATGATACTAATTTAAATCAAGACAGAGGAAATATAATCAATTTTGTTATAAATAGATTAGAAAGCAACATCACACAAAATCCACGACCCGACAAAGAACTTTTTAAAAGAGCCTTTACTCTTTTAAAATCTTATAACGGAGATATACAATTTGAATCTAGATTTGAATCTGTAAATCAAAAGATCAAAAATTTAGATATTGAAGAATTTGTTAAATTAAAATTAGCTAATTTAAGAGACTGTACTATTCAGAGCAAAGAATATCTGAAAAATATTAGAAAAATAAACCCTGAAATATTATCAAATCCGATTTTTTTAAATAAAATAAAAGAATCTCCAGTTTCTTCAACAGAGCCTAATTCATTAGCTAATATTTGTTTTGTTAAAACAGAATTAAACGGCACATTAACGGGTATTGTTACGCAATATCATAATTCGAAAGAAAAGACTAATGTAAAAAGAGTATATGAAGAAACAGATAATATTTGGATATCCAATAGAGTAGAGCAACCTAAAAATTTTATTTATGGTGAATCTGTTATAGACTGTCTATCTCATTATGAAATTTATAATGCAAAATCGTCATGTTATGCCTCATTTGAAGGACAAACGTCAGAAGAAAAATTAAATAAACTTTATCATGTATATCAAAGCTTGGGATTAAAAGCGACTATAACAAGTATAACTGATAATGATTATAACGGAAATAATTATGATATGGAGACCGCAGTTTATTTTTATAATAAAAATCATGCTGAAAATCCTATAAATAAAACCTTAGATAATGATTGTATAAAGTATACTATTCAGAACCACTTAAAGGGTATAAACATCGGGGAAATAGTAGAAAAAATGTCGTTAATATTAAAATTGGAAGCTCCCCATTATCATGATTATTTTAAAAATTGTTTAAAGCTAATTCAAACTGAAAAAGAGACTATTCTTTTTGTTCCCTATAAAAATAACGAACAAAAAGTGTCACACTTTTTAAAACCTTTAGTACAAGCTATCCATTTCGCAAATGATATAAAATTTTTCAATCATAAATCAAAAAATAAAGATTGGAATGAGGATTTGCAGCAAATAAAAAAAAACCAGCAACAAAGTAAAAGACATTCTTTATAATGAAAGTAAATATATTTTTAATTTTAAGTTTAGGTTTGTGTTGGCAAATTTGTCATTCACAGAAGACTTTTTTTCCTAAAAAAAAGACAGAGCCTGAAACTGAAGTTAAAAGTTCTTTTTTTAAAAAAGCTTCGGAAGAAACCGAAAAAACTAAAGAGGAATTAAAACCAATAAAAGATACCATTATTAGTTCTGCTTCGATTGTTGATAATAGTAAAGTTCTTTATTCTATAAAAAATGATTCTGTTTTTGATCTTAAAAATAAGGATATTAATTTTTTAACGTCTCCCTTAGAAAAAGGAAGAATAACATCTTCTTATTCAAAAAACAGATTTCATCCTGTTTTAAAAAAATGGTCAGCTCACAAAGGAACAGATTTTGCAGCTCCATATGGCACACCTATCGAAGCTACAGCAGGTGGAGTAATAGAAAAAACAGGATATACTAAAGCAAATGGAAATTTTGTAAAAATTAAGCATAATGATACTTATTCAACTCAATATTTACATATGTCTAAAATTTTAGTAAAACAAAATCAAATAATTAAAAAAGGGGAAAAAATTGGTCTTGTAGGCAGTACAGGTTACGCATCGGGTCCTCATGTTTGTTACAGGTTTTGGGTGAACGGTGTTCAGGTTGACCCTTTTTCTGTTAACATTGCAGCAATTAAGACGAAACATACTTTAGAAAAAACTTCATTAATAGAAGAAGAAAACGAAAAAGATTTTAAAACTTTTGTCAGCGGTTTTTTCAAAAAAATACCACAAGAAGACTAGTTTATTGTTAAAATGATTTCTTTTCTAGTCATTCATTTTTTATATATTTTTAAAGTAATATAGGCTTTATTATATAATATCTATATATTTGCTGAGTAATTTAATTTTTTTTAACACATAAAAACATATATTTTAATCTAAACACCTACATTAATATGAACAGAAAATTTTTAATGCTTTTATTTTTTTGCCTTTTGATACAAAAATCAAAAGCGCAATCTTATTCGGATGCCGTATCGTTTAATGCAGGAATTACCCAAAGCGGGTTTGGAGTAGCACTTTCGTATAATTATTTAGTAAATAGACATGATTTCATTGTCGGTGGGGTTTTCGGTTCTATGGCTAAAGAAAAATATATTGATACGATTGATATTCCTTACAATGATTTTACAGTTACTCTTGGTTATTCTAAGAATGTATTTTTTGACCGTTTGAACAATTTTAACGTAAATGTTTCAGCAGGTGGGGTTTTCGGTTATGAAGCCATAAACAACGGAGATAAAGAACTTAGTAACGGAGCAGTTATTCTAAGTGAATCAGGATTTATTTATGGAGGATTTATTGGAGTTGAGGGATTATATAATATTTCAGAAGACTATTCTATACTTCTTAATGCAACTGAATTTTATCATGCTAATTCTTCACTGGGTCAATTTATACCTTTTATAAGTGTTGGAATAAGATATTACACTAATTAAATATATTATTATATGAAAAAGTTTTACATTTTTTTTAAATACTGCTTCCTATTTATTTTAATTTTTTTGATGGGATGCACAAAAGACATTGATATCCAAGAGGTCTTTGATTTTGAATTAGATATTAGAGTTCCTCAAGAGGGTTTTGTTTTTGAAACTGCTCCTTTTGACGTTACAATAAAACCTCAAAAAATTGTAGATGGAACAACTTACAAAATGAGTTTTGTTCTTGAAACAGGAGAATCTTATTTAGAAACGGCTTCACCGACTATTGTTATAAAGGATGATGAAAAATACATTTTCCCATCAAGTTTAGAACAATCATTTAAATATATACCTAAAACTGTAGGAACAAATAAAATCATTGTAACAGTTGCGGATAATCACGGTGTAGTTAAAACTAAAACAATAACATTTCAAGCAAAACTAGCACCTTTTACATTTTTATTAACACCCAATCTTAGTTCATATACTATTAATGCAAAAGGAGCAATCACATCTACTCTAATACGTAAAGAAACGGATTCTTTTAAATTTTCTTATTTAGTTGAAAATGGTACAGGAACGTTTTTTGATGGAACAACAGAAATTCTTGTTGGAAAAGAACATGTATTAGAAAACGGGGTTAAAGAACTGCATTATATGCCTACAACGTTAGGAGTACATAAAATAACTGCTACAGCCACAGCATCAGACGGGGCAAAAATTACTAGACAGATAGAATTAGTTGTTGATAATGTGCCTTTTACATTAAGTGCAACAGCTGCAACGACTTCTGTTAATGTAAATCAAGATTTAGTAATTTCAATTGATTTATCTGAACTTACAAGGACTTCAAATGTTACCTATGAATTAGCTCATTCGTTTGACCCTAAAGGTATTTCAGGAACCATTTTAAACCCTGCTGGATTACCTGTACAAGCAGGAGTGTTTTCTCCAATTGTAAAAGGAACGTATCAATATAAATTTAGACCAACCGGGAAAGGAGTTTCAACAATAACTTTTAAAGTTAAAGATAGTAATGGTCAAACAAAAGAAGCTACAGTTGTTATAACAGTAGAAAATGTACCTTTCTCTTTTACTGCTACACCATCAGAGAAAGCAATCCGACTAAATGAAAAAACTATTTTGAATTTTAATTTAGTTCCAAATGCACAAAATAGCGATGGAGTTACTTATAAATTAGTTTATCAATCAGTAGAAGGGGATGGAACAATGACGGATTCTAACGGAACTACTATTAATGCAGGAACACCTGTTGTTGTTACAAAAGGAGCTTTTAGCTTTGGATATGTTCCTAAAACGTTAGGCAATCATAAGCTTAATTTTGTTGTAACAGATAATAAAGGAGAGGAAAGAACAGGAACGATTGAAATGGCTTCGGCTCATACCCCTGTAACTTTTAATGTTTCAAGTGTAACACAAACTTATGTAAATCAAGGTGTCCCTATTAATTTTGTGATAACGCCACAAAATGCAGCTGATTTAAATTATAAAATGAATTATTTTATAAGTGGAGGAGAGGGCAAATTACAAAATGGAACAACTACCGTTGAAGCTGGTCAATTTTTTGATGTTTCTAAAGGTGCTTTTCAATATAAATTTACACCTATTGTTGCAGGAAATTTTGTTTTAACATTTCAATTAAAAGATAGCAATGGACAAATTGTTTCTAAAGATGTTACAATTGTTGTACTTAATAATAAATTTAGTTTTACGCCAACTCCTAGTCAGAATGTTTTTGTAAATGAAAACAATGTGTTTTCTTATGCGCTAGTTCCAACCGGAGATTATGCAGGAACAACTTATAATGTGTCCTATTCAATAGAATCAGGCAAAACAGGTTCTTTCTTTCAGAACGATAAAGAGTTACAGCAAGGTATTCCAATTACAGTAGCCCCTACAGCTTTTAAATTAATTTACAAGCCCACAGCAGTAGGAATACATAAAATTCATTATATAGTTACTGACAGCAATGGATTAAAAGAAGAAATTATACAAGAAGTAAATGTAATTGCATCTGATTTTAAATTTAATATTCAACAAGCGAATACTAAAATTTATAAAAACAATTCTGATGCGTTAATTTTAAGTCTTTCACAGGAACAAATTAACCCACGTATAAAATATACACTTAAATATACTATTACAGGTATAGGGAAGATACTAGACAATGGTACTCCCTTAAAAAATGAAATTGAAATTAGTCCAGGGAATCACAATTATACTTTTATATCCGATCAAAGCGGAACAAGTAAAATTGAGTTTATAATGACTGATACCAACGGTATTACTCATTCTCAAACGATTAATTACACTGTTATAAATGCTGATTTTTCTTTATCCACTTCGGGGGATGGTACAATTAATTTAGGAAAATCAAAACCGATTAATTTCTATTTATCTCAGGTTGTTCCTGATGATACAGCAACTTATGAAGTGCGTTATCTAATTCAATCAGGAAGTACCGGAGCAGGAAAAATTTCGAAAGACGGTAACGAAATTCCTTTTGGAACTTTTCAAACCGCTACACTTGGAAGCACAGCTTTAACTTTTTTAGGAACACAAGTAGGAATTATTAATTTGAAAGTTGAAGTTAAAGACAGTAATGGTGTAATTCACTCTTCTATAATTGCATTTAATATAGCTGAAATAAGCTATACATTTACAGGAGGAGCCCAAAATAATTCTATCTTTTTAAACGGTTCTACGCCTTTAAATTTTGATATTACGGAATCTTCTATATCGGAAACGAACTATGAAATTAAATATTCTATTTCACAAGGAGAAGCTGAAATAAGAAATGGGGCTTCTGTTGAAAATGCTAATGTGTGGTATCCTGTAGCAGTTGGAGGTTTCAATAAAACTTTTATAGCTACAGCAGTAGGAGAAGTAAAAATATTATTCACGGTGCGTAATAAAACTACTCTTATAGAAAAAACACAAATAGTTTCGGTTAGCGTTAAAGCTTCTGAATTTACATTCACGGCCAACGCAACAAGTAATAACGAAATCACTAAAACACCTGTAAACGTTAATTTTAATATTGCACAGACAGGAGGAGGAGCAGACACTTATCAGATGATATTCAGTACTTCTAGTACAGGTACATTTACCTATAATGGTATTACTTATACGTCAGGACAAGTTATTCCTTTCAATATTGGCTCTTCAAACGGTAAATATACCGGAACTGTAGGAGGAGTCCACAATATAACTTTTAGTGTTTCAAATCAAAACAATCTTTCAAGAGTAGCTAATGTAAATCTGACATATAAAAATAACGACTTTACACTTGCCACATCGGGAGACGGTTCATTGAATGTAAATACAGAAAAAGGATTCAATATGTTCTTATCTCAAGAAACACCTGACAATGCAATTTCTTATCAAGTTAAATATTCTTTAGCTTCGGGAACAACAGGAAACGGAATTATAACAGATGGTACGAATCCGATTGCTTTTGGAGATTATCAAGATATTTCAAAAGGAACAACAGCAGCAGTTTTTAGAGGAACAGCTGAGGGCGTTGTAAATGTGTTAGTGACTGTAAAAGACAGTAACGGAATTACTCGTACATCGACATTAGTGTTTAATGTTAAAGGAGTTGATTATAGTTTCACAGGAGCATCACAAAACAATTCGATTTTCTTAAATGATGCTACTCCTCTTAATTTTGATATTACAGAAACTATTTCATCAGGAACTAACTATGAAATGAAATATGCTATTACAGAAGGAGCAGGACAAATTAAAAACGGTGCTACGGTTGAAAATGCAAACGTTTGGTCTTCTGTATCGGTAGGAAGTTTCAATAGAACATTTGCAAGTACTGCCATTGGTTCAGTAAAAGTATTATTTACAGTACGAAATAAAACTACTTTGGTTGAAAAATCATTAACTATTACACTTAATGTTAAAGCTTCTGAATTTACATTTACAGCCAACGCAACAAGTAATAATGAAATTACTAAAACACCTGTAAATGTTAACTTTAATGTTGCACAAACTGGAGGGGGAACAGATACTTATAAATTGATTTTTAGTACTTCAAGCACTGGAATTTTTACTTACAATGGCGTTGATTATACCGCAGGACAAGTTATTCCTTTTGTTGTTGGAGCATCAAACGGTAAATATACAGGTTCAGTAGGTGGGGTGCACAGTATTACTTTTTCAGCATCTAACCAAAATAATGTATCTAAAACAGCTAATGTAAGTTTGACTTATATTAATAATGATTTTTCACTAGCCACAACTGGAGACGGCACACTAAACGTAAGTGCTTCAAAATCATTTAATGTTTCGTTGTCTCAACAAACACCTGATCCTGCAATTACTTACCAAGTTAAATATTCTTTAGCTTCAGGTACAACAGGGAACGGAGTTATAAGTGATGGAACAACGGATATTCCTTTTGAACAATATATTACGATTTCTAAAGGTATTACGAGTCCTATTTTCAAATCAACAGCTTCTGGAATTGTAAATGTGTTAGTAACAGTAAAAGACAGCAACGGTATAATTCATACATCAACACTATCTTTTAATGTGAAACCGATTGATTATACATTTACTGGAACAGTTCAAAACAATTCTATTTACGTAAATGGTTCTACACCAATTAACTTTGAAATTACTGAAAACATTTCATCAGGAACAAATTATGAAATGAAGTTTACCATTACTAATGGAGATGGACAAGTTAAAAATGGTGCTACAATTGAAAATTCAAATGTATGGACACCTGTCACAGTAGGAAATTTTAATAAAACATTTGTTGGTACAACTTTGGGCTCAGTTAAAATATTGTTCACGGTACGTAATAAAACAACAATGGTTGAGAAAACTCAATTGATTGATGTAAATGTAAAAGCTTCTGAATTTTCATTCAATGCTAATGCAACAGCAAATAATCAAGTTACCGGAACTCCTGTAAATATTAATTTGAATTTAATTCAAACAGGAGGTTCAGGTGATGTATATAATTTACAGTTTTCAACATCAGGAACAGGAACTTTTACCTATAATGGAACAACTTATACCGCAGGACAGCTTATACCATTTTCAGCAGGAGCTTCAAGCGGTACATATACAGGAGCTACAGCAGGAACACACAATATAACATTTACTGTTACTAATCAGCTAAACGCCTCAAAAACAGCTAATGTAAGTTTAAAATTTATAAATAATGATTTTACATTGTCGACCACCGGCGATGGAACTGTATTTGTAAATCAACTCAAAGATATTAATGCAATTATCTCTCAATTAATACCTGACCCATCTATACAATATCAAGTTAAATTTTCTTTTGAATATGGTTCAGCTACAAATGGACAGGTGTTAAAGGGAGGTAACCCAGTTGCGTTAGGTTCTTATTCTCCAATTGCGTTAGGGAATAACCTATTTTCTTTTAAAGGTCTTGCAGCAGGAAGTGTAACTCTATTAATTGAAGTGCAAGACAGTAACGGAATTAGACATTCTTCATCTGTCGCTTTAGATATTAAAAACACAGAATTTAGTTTTACGGGGGGAGTTATTAATCCTAATGGTTTTGTAAATGAAGCTTCTTCTTTAAATTTTGAACTTACAGAAGCTTCATCATCAGGAACAGGTTATGAGTTATCTTATAACATCACAAACGGTAATGCAACAATTAAAGACGGAGGAACAACTTTAGTGCCATTTCAATGGAATGATGTATCAGTAGGCACTTTTACCAGGTCATTAATACCTTTAACTGGTGGGAATATTTCGGTGACTTTTACAGTTAGAAATAAAGTTACATTACAAACTAAAACAGTTAATATTAATGTTAACTCTTATAGAAAACCTACTCTTACCAATATCCGAACAGGAATGAGAACAGGAGGTTCTTATAATTGTGGAGGAGGAGCTTGTGACAGAGATTACGATTACTTATTGTCATTTACTCAACAAATAGACCCGACCGCTACATTAGCTCAGGTTAAATTAGAGGTTAAAGACAAAAATCACGGAAACGCATTAAGAACTTTTTTCCTTACTAATTTTGTTCATAATTTTGATGGTTACATTAATATGAAGCATCAAGGATGGGAGCTGTCAGAATATTGGGAGTTTAACGGACAATCTTATACGCTTACGGCAACCGATAGCAATGGTTATTCTATTGTATATACAGGAACATTTACAAATGTCGAATCAGATTTCCAATAAACATAATTAATACTAAAACGTTAGGTATTAAAAAAGGGCTGCTATTTTTAGCGGCCCTTTTTAGTTCTTAAAAAATTTAATTTATATTATTTAAATGGCTTCCATTCCGTAGGCAACATTTTGTTTTAAATTATCATCATAAACTTGATAATTATATGTTTTTAAACCATTAAAATTATAAAAATCAACTTTGGTTATTTCTCCTGCAAATACACCTTTATCATATAAAGTTATTGTTTTTTCATCTTTATTTAATTTATACGTAAAAACTAAGCTGGTTTCATCAGCAGAACAAGAAACACCTTTCATAATAAAGGAATAATTTGTTTCAGTAATTTCAAGATTATTGTCTAATGTACAGGTTCTATATCCCTCTTTTTTTAAATCATTGTTTTTTACTCCGTCTCCATTCAAATCAACAGCTTCTTGAACACTTACAGAAGTATATTTGTAAGTTCCTTTTAAATTTGATTCTGTTACTTCTGTAGTCGGATCATTATTTTCATCTTTAGAACATGATACTAAAACTAATACAGATAATGTAACTCCTAATACTCTTATAATCTTTTTCATATATTCTCTTTTTTATTTATTGGTTTATAATTTATTTCTAACTCTATATTTTCTTTTTCGCAATATTCATTTAATTTATCTATCGATATAGATGTGTTTCCTTTGCTATACCGTGCTACTGTACTTTGCGTAACATTCAAAATCTTTGCCAATTCATAATCTGTTTTAATTCCTAAAAATTCTTTTAGTTTTTGAATTGCTTGAATTGTGGCTTTTTTCATAAAATTAACATATCATATTTGTATAGTGCAAATATAGTATATATATTTGATAAAAAATAATTTACTATGAAAAAATCTTATGTTTTATGTTCCGTTTTGTTTTTTACTTGTCTAATTTCTTGTAAGAAAGAACTAACCCAACCCGAAGCCGTAAATAAAATTAATGTTATGGTTTCCTCAAAAGATATGACTAAAGCAACTTTTGAAAGAGAATTACTTCCTATCGTAAACGATCTTTACGAACAAGATAGTGTGAAGTATAGATTGATACATCATATTGCCTTAAAAGCACAGCAGGAAAGGAGTAGTGAAATTTTTAAGTTGCAAGTAAAAAGCCTTAAAGCTGAAATGAAGTTTGTTAATGTTAAATAATCGTTTATTAAAATTTAATACCCACACAATATGAAAAAAATTAAACTATTATCTATAAGCTTAATTATAATTTTATTTTCTTCCTGCAAGGAAAATTCTAAATCTTCTAATGATTCATCAAATATTTCTTCTAATATTAAAACAGGAGTTTCTATTACAAAAGATCCTCGTAAATCTGATGATGAACATTTTGGAAATATTTATGTGTATAAACTATCTTTTAGTCCGTCAATTGTTCCAACAAATACATCTGCAAAAATAAGTATAAGGGTATTTGATAATATTAAAAAAAAGAATAGAGATTTTACAATTAAAACAATACCTGAAAGAGACGGTTATTATAAATTTTATGTAGCTAGTGACCAAAATAAAGATGTTATGGATTTTGATAATCAGCCTTATACCCTTACAGTAAAAACAAGCGATGGAAAAAGCGTTTCTTATGACGACAAATTTACAAATGATTTAAACGATTCAAATTAACACGTATGATTACAGTTATAGCAGAAAAACCATCCGTTGCCAAAGACATAGCTGTCTTCTTAAAAGCGGATGCAAAGAAACCCGGTTATTATGAAGGAAATGGCTACTTTGTTACTTATGCTTTTGGCCATTTAGCACAAATTAAAGATTTTAAAGAATTGGGTTTTAGTGGTAAATGGGAACTTTCAGAAGTTCCTTTTTTCCCAACTTCGTTAGATTTAAAACTTAAAGATGATGCCGGAGTTCGTAAACAATTTAAAGTTATTTCTGATTTGTTTAAAAATTCTAAATCGATTATTTGTGCTACTGATGCAGGAAGAGAAGGAGAACTAATTTTTAGATATGTGTATGCGCTTACGAAATCTTCTGTTCCTTTTCAAAGATTGTGGATGACTTCACTTACTCATAAATCTATGGTGAAATGTTTTTCTGAATTAAAAAAAGGAAGTGATTATGATGATTTATTTTATTCTGCTAAGGCTCGTAATGAAGCCGATTATATTGTTGGTTTGAATGCTACCATTGCCTTAACAGCTAAAGTTGCAACGGGTGGATTACTCTCTTTAGGACGTGTACAAACACCTACATTAGCTCTTATTTGCTCACGTTTTATAGCTAATAGGGATTTTATCGCCAAACCTTATTTTACACCGCAATTGTTTCTTTCTCCTTTAAGTAATACTAATTTTAATTTTACTGCTTCTTTTGAAAAAAACTTTGATGTTAAAGAAGAAGCTCAATTGGTAATTAATACAGTACCTAATTCTTTAATTGTTACTGATTTGGTTACCAAAGATGTGAACGAAACACCTCCTTTACTTTTTAATTTAAGCTTATTGCAAAAATTAGCTAATAAAAAATTGGGTTTTACTGCGCAAGAAACGCTTGATATAGCGCAGCAGCTTTATGAAAAACATAAAATTATTTCATATCCTCGTACATCATCCAATTATCTTAGTGATGATTTTTATTCTGAAATTCCAGCGTTATTTTCTAATTTAATTTCTATAGATTTTAAAACAGATATTGTTTCTTCTTTGCTTAATTCACCATTATCTAAAAGACCTTTTGATAATGATAAGATTTCAGATCATCATGCAATTATTCCAACAGAAAATATTCCTGACGTTGAACAATTTTCTGTATCAGAAAAAGAATTATATTTTTTAATTCTTACTCGTTTTGTTGAAGCTTTTCTTCCTAATTGTATTAAAACAGCAACTAAAATTACTTTTCAATCTGAAAAAGGGTTATTTATTTCTACCGGTAAGGTTGTTAAAGAATTAGGCTGGCGAGTGGTAGGCTCTATCGATGCTTCTAATGAACAAAAAGAAGAAGAGGAACAAAAATTACCATTACTTGCGGTTGGTCAAAGTGTATCGGTTATTAAAAAAGAGATAATTTCAAAACTAACAAAGCCTTTGCCTGTTCACGATGATAGTTCTTTGCTTGAAGCAATGCTTAATGCTGGGAAATTAGTAGATGATAAAAACCTTTCTTCTGCAATGAAAGAAAACGGTTTAGGTACAGAAGCTACAAGAGCCTCTATTATCGAGGTTTTAATTGCACGTAAATATGTCGACAGGGATAAAAGAAAGTTAATTCCGAGCAAGCTCGGTTTAAGTGTTTATTCCCTTGTCAAAGATTTAGATATTGCCAAACCTGATTTAACGGGTACATGGGAGGAAAAATTGCTGCATATTGAAAATGGAAATTATCAAAGGACTGTTTTTAATAAGGAAATTCAAAATTACACGTCTAATGTAGTCGCTTCTATTAAAGAAATGAATGTTTCTGACGTTGCAGTTCAAATTAAAAAAAACAATGCTTCTGAGCCTGTTTGTAAATGCCCTAAGTGTAAATCAGGTGATGTTTTTAAAGGCTCTGTGTTTTTTAAATGCAAAAATGAAAATTGTGATTTTATTATTTTTACTAAAATTGCTTCTACGATAGTTTCTGATACCAATATTGTGAAGCTTTTAAAGACTAATAAATCGAATTTGATTAAGAATTTTGTTTCCTCTAAGACCAATAGACATTTTGAAGCTTTTCTGATTTTTGACGTAAATTTTAAAACTAAATTTGAATTTGCTAAAAAATAATATAAATCTGAAAATTATGAAAGAAATTGAATTACCAAAAAATTTAGGAATGAATGGTTTTAGTGACAAAAAAATAGTAGATAATGATTTAATAGACATTTCTTTGCTTACTGAGATTAAAGGTTATATTGTTGCAGAGCTTACTCCTCGTGCAACAATTAATTTAAGGCATTCTTCTTATGGACTTAAACATAAATGTGAAAATTATATAGGAAAGTATGTTTCTAACGGGCAATTTATTGCTTCAATGATATTAGTTGGGTATAAATATAAACAAGATGATATAAACGCTTATTTTAATATTAAATCAATTCGTAATTAAAACAATTTGCAAAGAAATTCGATAATTATGACGTTCCCTTTGGGTCGGGCTATCCGCACTCAATTTTTTTGAGGAAGAAAAAACCTCAAAAAAGATTTCAAACAATCGCTACTATCCCTAACGCTTAGCCGGACACGACAAAAAAAGACAGCTACAAATAGAAATGCTGTCTTTTTTTGTCCAGTCCTCACCTAAAGTATAACACTTAGAAAATCCTCTTTTGTAATTTGAAAAAGTTTTGAAAAAAAACACTTTCAAAGTTACAGCTCTTCTTCTCCCATTTTCTTAGCATTACCGGGTTTTTGGACTTGGACAAATCTTGGCCATAAAAGCCAATTTGTCCAGGACCAAAAACAAGGAAGTATTTTTATGAATTGGTGAAAACCATTTCATAAAAAATATAAATTAATTTTTTTAAATAACGTGTAAATGGCTTCCAGATCTTTTCTGCAGCAGGTCAAAACAACGTTAAAACAAGTGCCAGGGATTTACTCAAGAAAATTAAAATAACGTTAAATAAGCAACCGGTGTCGAATTGGCCAACTCAAAAATTACGTGATTCTTATGATTTATTAATTGTAAATAAAAATACGATGCTTAAAAATTTATTAAAGGAAAAGAATAGTGTCGGCTAAGAAAAAAGTACTTAAAAATTTAACAAAATTAAATTCAATATATTAATTATATAATTAGGATAATTAATATATTAATCTTATCTTTACGTAAGTAAGATATGAGACACTAACCTAGTAATACAAAATGCTATGAATATTGATTTAAGAAACATTTCAGAAGAATTTGAAAAACAAGTAAACGAAATAAAAAAGAAATTTGATATTAATACCAATTCTAAAGCTGTTGAGTATTGTGTTGTCAACTATCTTATAAAATTAAAAGAGATCGAAAAGCTTAAACTTGAATTAAGTAATGAAAAAGAAAAACATTCTATTCTTAAAAATAAACTTCATCAATTGAAAGAATTTTTTGCATGGATAAATAACGTGTAAATGGCTTTCGGATCTTTTCTACAGCAGGTCAAAACAACGTTAAAACAAATGCCAAGGATTTACTCAAGAAAATAAAAATAACGTTAAATAAGCAACTGGTGTCGAATTGGCCAACTCAAAAAATACGGCAAAAATAAACTAATTATAAGAGCAGAAGAAAATGAGTTTTATTGACAAAGACAACGATAAATTTTTAAATACAGTAAGATATTTTAATGCTAAACATCCTGATGCAGTTATTGTTTTTAAAACTGGGGATGCAAAGGATATTGTTTATGAAGCATTTTTAAGAGATGCTGACTTTTTAGAAAAATATTTAGGATTACACCGTATTACTTCTCTAAATGATGTTAACTGGGTTGCTTTCCCCGAGGATTATTTAAATACACTTGTAAAAAAAATAACAAGATATTTTAAATTTATTATCATGGAAGAAGTTCAGGACACTGAGGGATTTCAATTAACAATTAATTTTATTTAAAACTAAACATCATGGGAAAAATTATAAGAACTTTCTTTTCAATACTTTGGTCACTTCCTAAGTATTCGTTTATATACATTATTTACTTGTTCTTTAAATGGTTCTATAATAATCTGCACTAAATAGCGATAATTAATTATATATTTGTAATAAAATAATATAATTTAATAGTCTTTATAAGTAATGATTTCAAGCCATTTAGGAAATAGATTTAAAGAGATAAGAATTTCTGTTTTTGAAGAATCACAGGAATATTTTTGTGAAAAAATAAATGAATATATCCTGATTCAATTTGGAAAAGAACAATATAAAAATTTATTTTTTTCGCAGCCACTACTTTCTTCTTTTGAAAAAGACAATAAAATATCTTTAAAAAAATATATTCTTTTATTGAATTATTTATACAAAAAAAAGAACATAAATCCGTCATGGTTGCTTTTAGAAAATAATAACAATCAACCTAAACTTCTTAAGCAGTTAGAAATTGACCAAACTGTAGTACAGATAGTTGATAATATTGAAGAAAAATATCAAGCCATGTCTAAAGATTTGAACGACTTAAGAATAATAATCGATAATTCTGTTTTTGGCTAATTATTTTATGTTTATTTTTTTTGGGCTATTGATGAAATAATGTGGTATCTCTAAAACTAAATTTCTTTCTCCTCCATTCTCATTTACCTCAAAAGTTAATTTTTTATTGTTGTCAATTGAAAATTGATCGAAAACAAAGACAAATCTTTTTTCAGAATTTCCTTTTATAGTTCGTGTTAGGTTGTATATTAAAATAGGATTTTTTTCTAAATATTGAGCAGAAGAAGCTTTGTTTTCATTTCCAGTTTCGACATACGATTTTATGTAATTTATGCTATAATCTAACGCACTTTCATTTTTAAAAGTTAAAACAAAATAAAGTTTATTTTTTAAATAGTAAACATTGTCGAATCGTATAGTAATATTATATAGCTTGTCAAAAACACGCTTAACACTATTATTGTTTTTTACTAAATTTTCACACTCATAACATTTTATTTTTGTATTCTCAGAATCATTAATTACGGTACTCCCTACAATATAATCATTCTCTCTTATATTTTTATTTACATCACCGTTTTTGCTTTTAAAAGACAAAGTATCATTTTCTTTTCCTTTAATATTTTTTGAACTGTAGTTTAATTTTACACCTAAACTATCAGGGATAATTAATATGTTTTTTTCGTTTGCTCCATACAAAAGATTTATGTTGAATACAGTACCGTTTTCAGTTTTTACTATTAAACTGGTATCCTCTGCCAATTTTGTTTTGGCTTTTAACAAAGCCATATTTTCAGGAGAGTCTTCGTTAAATTCAAAATCAAAATCACTATTTGAAACGATTCCTGAAATGATATTACTTTCAAAAATGAGCGTAGTATATTTTTTATCTCCTACTTTAATTTGAGCATTTATTAGAAATGGAAAAATTAAAAATAAAGTTATGTATATATTATTTTTCATCTGCTATTTTTATTATTACTTTGTAGTTGTTTAAAAGTTCAACTTTCTCTTCTTTTACCTTTTTTTCAAAAACGCTTAATATAGTTTTTGAAAAAGGAATAGAACCTAAATTACCTAAATCATCAGCTTGTACAATTCCTTCTTTTTTTAATTCTTTTTGTAAACTCGCATTAAGATTTGGTGTTAAGATATATAGACCTTTTCCTGAATCTTCTGAATCATAAACGTCTAATTTTATGTCAGTTTGATTGATTTTACTTATTTCAATTAATAATCGGTTAGGCTGAATTTTAGCAAACCCATATACTACCGTATTTGCTTCATATTTTTTGCCTTTATAATAAAATTCTTTTGTAGTAATTAATTTAACTCTTTCGTTGTTTCTAATTGTTTGATTTGTATGTACGCTGGCAAAAATACTTATTGCATTATCATTCTTTGTTTTTGTTCCGGTAGTTGATTTAGTAGTTTTTGATTTAAAAAAACCGCTTGTTTTTTCTACTGTACCTGTTTTTTCAATTGAAGAACTTTTCTCAGATGGTTTATCCCAGGAATCAAATACGGGTTCGCTATATGATTTTGAAGCTGTTGTATTAGCGAATTTGGTTTTTTTAGGCGCAGAACTATATTTTTTTTCGTTTATTGTGGTAGAACTTGTATATGATTCACGATTAGAGGTGGTTTCTTTAGGTTTTAAAGAGTTATAATTTTCATTTGAAGCTCCACTATTCTTTTTTACTTCATATTCTTGTAATCCTGTTGAATTAAGTTTTGCTCTGTTCAAGCTGTCCATTTTTATTTTTTCCAATTTTTCAAGCATCGATAAACTATCCTCTTTTTGATTGGAACTAGGAACAGATAAATTTAAATAGGAAGCCTCTCCACTTTCGTTTAGAACTACTTTATCTGTTGCGCTTTTGTTTTCTTCTAAAGGATTTGTAAAAACAAATACAAGAACCAATATAGCAGCTACAATAGCTACAGCAATTACGATTATATTTTTTTTATTTATATTTTTATTTACTTCCATTAGTTTTTTATTTTGGTGTGGCCGTGACTACAGAGTTATCTAAAATTGCAATATCATCGATTATTAAACCGTGTGGGTTTGTTTCTAAAACTCTACCCGAACTATTTTTAGAAATAGAACCTTTTAGATCTAAATTTCTAAGTTCTGTTATATCCCCTCTTATTACTTTTTGAAAACCTTTAGTTTGAAAATAATCTTTGCCATCTTGTTGGTAAAATTGAATTGTTTGTACATATGATTCAATCATTAAATCATTATTTATTATTTTATCGTACCAGCCTTTAGCTTTTAAGGTTTCATAAAGCGTAATAGCTGATTTACCTGATAAAGCCAAACCTAATTCAACTCTTTGTTTATAATTTGTTTTATCATAACTGAAAAATCTAGCATAAAAAAGCCTTATATGATTGTCAGCTTCAATTTTAAAAACTGCATCTTCAGATGATTTTGAAGCAGATAATATATCCCCTTGACCATCTACAACTAATAATTTATTATTTGATACTTGATAGATCATAAAGCATAAAAATAACACTAAAACCAGAGATGAAGTAACAACAATTAAAGCAAAGCTTCGATATCCATTTACTACTTTATTAATTGAATTGTAATTGTTCTTTATTTGTTCCATAATTTATTTATTTAGAAAAACCTTTACTTGCTCCGCTTGTTGCTGCACCTGTAGCTGCACTTGTAGCTGATTTGGCGACAGCTAAAGGTATAAAAGCAGAAGCAAAACCACTTCCAACAGAGTTTCCTCCACCTACCCAACCACTTACAATTGCAGGTACTTTTGCTAATATGATAATTTTAAAAGCAATAAATATAAGCGTTAAAGCAATGTATATTAAGAGAAAAGAAACTAAGTTTCCTAATATAGAAGATAAACCACCTACTAAATCTGCACCTGAAACACTTGTTCCTACAGGAAACTCGGGTAACATTTCATTTAAGATTTTAATTAGTATTGAATTAATTAAAGTCATGAGTAAAGCAGATAAAGGAATCCAAAGACTTATAGATAATACTGTTTTAGCCCAATTAATAAGAACAGTCCAGCCACCTGTTAATAATGACACAGTAAAAGCTATTCCCCCACCTAAAAGTGTTATTTTAAGCCATAATTTGCTAAAAAAATAAAACATAACATATAAAAAAGAATCAAATACTAAAGAGGTTTTATAAACAGATTGAAGTGCAGAAATCGTAATTTTATCATCCAAAATAGATATTTGAAAAGCCACATAGTCAATTGGTCCGATATTATCGGATGAACCCAATTGTTCAACTATAGCGGTTCTGTCTTCTATCTCTTTCAAAACATCATCGACTTTGGCGAAGTTTTTAGAGTTAACGTCATACGCTGTTTTTTGTTGCTCTACAACTGTTTGAGCGATTCCTTTTGAGGCATCTAATATGAAACTTTGTAATAATGGCCAGCCTGCAATCATTATAAGATAAAAAACGGGTTTTTTATAATTTTCAAAAGCAAAGCCTTCACCAGCTCGTAATAAATTTTGTATTGTTATTTGTGCAAATTGCCAAACAACAACAATAGCACATAAAGATTGTAAAATAATATTTAAAGTGTCTGTCAATTTGAAATTATCCAAAACAGAATCAACAGCAGACAATATATCAGAAAAATTAAATCCTGTTTCCATAATAATTATTTTGAACGGTTAATCACTTTTATTAATTGTTCTGATTTCTCTCGTAAATCTTTTGATTTTTGATATAAGCTTGTAATTGCACTCAATCGCTCAGCATCATTCATTGAAAGAACATTATCAGAAACGACAGTTGCAGACAATTCACTAAAAACATCTACATCTGCTGTCAAATCATCCGTAGCTCTTAATAAATTCTTTCTGATTGTAGAGTGTTCGATAGAATTTATTAATCTAGGAACTGATGAAATATTATTATAAGTACCCTCTAAGTTATCAAGAATTTGCCCACATACTTTAGCACTTTTAAAAGCATCATTTACTTTTTTGGCAGTAGTATATATCTCTTTTGCCATTTCATAACTTTCTTTTGCGGTTTTTAAAGTCTGTAAAGTATTAGACGCATTTTGTACTAATTGCGCATACCCTACTGGGTCACTAACTAACATTGCTCCTTGAGAGAAAGAAAGGCTTGAGGTTAATAAAATAATTAAAAATAAAGTTGTTTTAATCGTTTTCATAATTTCTTAGTTTAGGTATGTTTTTACGGTTTCTTCAATGTTGTTATTAGATTGATAATAAATATCATCAAACTTTTTAAGTCTTGATTTCTCTGAATCAAATATAACGGCAAATTCAGGTGATGTTTCAATATTTACTACTTTGGAAAATTCTGAGCCTAAAATCAAAAGTTTTTGAGAATATCTAATTTTGTCTCCTGCAAAATCTGATTTTTGTTTGTTTTTTATAGATAATAATTGAGCTACATCACTATCTTTTAAAGACAGTTTTTGTTTCAATCTTGGCACAGAGTCTAACACGTTTTTATGGTTGTATATGTGTTTTATGGCACAGTTCCCAAGAATAGCACTCTCTACAATTTCATCCCCTGCTAAGTCGGTTATTTGCTGAACAGCTATGCCTACTCCACCATCAAATTTCCTTATAGTTTTATAAAGATATTTTAAAAGTAACGCCATCCCAGAATCTTTTTTCTCTAATATTTTCCAAGCTTCATCTATAAAGAAATCTTTATATCCCTCTAATGACCACATCGTATTAAAAGTTATATCTGAAATAAGCATAGAAAAAATAGTGAATAAAAAAGGATGATCTTTGATGTTGTCAAGCTCAAATTCTACATATTTCTTTTTGTCAAATAAAGAGGGTTTACCTTTTGAAAATAATGTTGAATAATTGCCAACAGCAAATTTTTCAAGATTTATAATTAAAGAATCAACATCAAATAAATTAGTAGAATTATTGTAAAACTCTTTTATTTTTTCTTTATTTTCCACAACATATGAGAAAAAAGAGTTTAAAGAATAATCTTTATTTCCTTTAATAATAAAATGCCCTTTATCATTTTTGTTTTCTAAATCAACTTCGTAATAAAAATTAATAATTTTATTTAAGATTGAATGTTCTGTTCCGTTTGCATCTCTTTTCCCGTTCCATAGCAGCCAAACAAACGTTATTAAAAATTCAATTTTATCATTTGTTATTGATTCTTCAACATAAAAAGGATTAATTTGTAAGGTTTGCCCTTCTTCATATTTTATATAAACCGCATCATTATTTCCATTTCGGTTAATCAACCTAACCATCTTATCATCACCTCCAATATTGATAACAATTTGGTCAAAACCCATCATATATTGTTGGTAAATTTTTGATCTAGAATCAAAAGATTTTCCTCCTCCAGAGGGCGCAATTACAATATAATTTCTATTATCAATTATTTTTGTTTCATAAGGTTTAAAAAATGTATCTAATTTAAAGGGTATGTTATTATTTCGATTGGAATAAATAAAACCTTTTTCATTTTCAAAAGAAATTGAATTTCCATCAAAAAGAGTATAAATTAATCCTATTTCTGCGATAGTAAGAAAAGTATATTCCACAGGCATATAACCGCCACACCCGGGTGTATTAGAAATAAAGATATAAGGATAATCTAAATAATCATATTCTGTTGGAACAATTCCTAATCTACCAAAAGTACCTTGTAGAGTTTTTTCAGTTTCTTTCAAAAATTGTTCATTTTCATCAAATATGGTAATATTAAAGCAAGTTCTAACTATTTTTTTTCCCTCTTTTTCTACAGAATCTAAAAAATTTGCTAAACGATTGCTTGAAATTTCATTTGTTGATTTTAAACTGGCAATACCTTTAGCTTTTGCCCTATTGGCTTCTAATTCTTTTTTAAGAGCTTCTTGATTATCATAAAAAATGAAGCTGTTTAAAACGTGATCACAATCAAAATTGAAACCAAGTTTTGACATATAGCAGTTATACATTTTTGACATTTCCGAAGAATCCGCTTCATTAACTAATGCCAAATCTATTTCTCCATCACGTTGATTAATGTCTTCATCTAAAGCGTAGATTCTAAAATGCTTATTACCGATTGTCATTTTTGGTTTGAAATGAGGTGAAACCACCTTGTTAGTTTCATAACCATTAAAATGAGAATCAACAAGATTGATTAATTCTCTATCGCTAACTTTTTTAATTACAAAATCATCTGATATTGTTGCAATCGCTTTTTCTACAGAAGATTTATAAGAATCTATTTTATCTAAAAATACCTTTTTATCAGGTATTTTATTAAAATATTTTATTCCTGAAAGTTTTCTTTTAAATCCCAATGTATCTAAAAAAGTAACGTAGAGATAACTGCTTTGTTCACGATATTTTCTTTTATTAAAATGATTTGCAATTGAGTTATCGAAAAAATCATCATTAATATCAAATACTGTTGACGAATCAAAAGTTTTTGTTACGAAAACATCCTGACGATGAATTAAAACATTAGCAGGCAATACTAACATCATTTGGAGTAAAGCAGTATGTAAAGAATTATATTTATCAACGGAGACTGTATTTATTTCTGCTAAATTAAGTTTGTAACAAAAAGATACATCCCCTATTTCTGTCAAAATTGCATTATCTTCAAAACAATGAATCGGATTAATTTTATCAAAATTCATAACTAATACATTTTTTTAATTGATTTTTTCATTTTAATAAAATCAATAGGATTATAAAAATTATTTACAATTTTGGCGATTTTTTTTGGACCATATTTTGTTTGATAATAAAACAAAAAGAAATAAATAACAATAGAAAATATGCCACCGTAGAGTATTCCAAAAAGGGCGAATTTGGAAGAAAGCCCCATTATAATTATAGCTGAAACTAGAACAAAAACAAAAAAAGTATTATAATACAATCCAATTATTCTAGCTGGCTGATTTATTTTTTTATGGATAACATATCCCTTAGATTTTTCTTCCATATCCCTCCTTTTTTATTCTGCTAAGAAAAATTCAATAATACCTTGTAGCAATGCTGCAAAAACTAAAGCTAAAATAAAATTACCAATAGCCTTTTTTCCACTACCCCCATCATCAGCCTGAACTTTGAAGTAAGTATGTAATCCACCACCAATTGCAGCTAAACCAATTACAGCTCTAGACACTAGAAGAAGAGTAGCCTTCCAAGTATTTATTTTGCTAACTAAATCCCCACCTCCTTGCTGAGCGTATGTAATCATTGGCAAGAAAATCATGGCAATTGATAAATAATAAATAATGTTCTTTTTTTTCATAGTTTTAAAATATATAATTAATAATCGGTTTTATTAAGTTCATTATCCAAATCAGATATAGCTTGTCTTTCTGCTTCGTCAAATTCTGCGTTTAAATCTTCCATAAAAGACCCCTCTTCTACATTAATTGCATAATCATGTACACTATTAGCAATTTCATTTTGTATTTTTTCAGCTTCACTTTCTATAAATTGATTTGTTTCATTAGATAAATCAAAAGCAACAGGTTCATTTAAAATACTATTTTCATAGACTAAACTTATATTTGAATTATCAGGCACATAATTATCACTTTCAAAATTTAGCACAATATCTTTTTCATTAAGTATTGCTTTTTCAGCTTCTATAGAGCTTTGATCAGGAGTAAAAAAAGATTCTTCCATAATTAATATTTTATCGCCCAAATCAATAAACTGATAGGTTATATTATTTTCTTTGTGCGTGATAATATTTGATTTGTTTATAATTTGTGTGTGTTTTTTAAAAAAGTCTATATTACTAGGTACAGAAAATTCATTCTCCTTACTAGAAGATACCGTAGCTTCTTTTTTTTGGAGAGAATTTTCTGTAACAAAGATATGTTTTATTAAAATATAAACCAAAATCACAATACAAATTAGCAAACCAAAGACTAAAAGATAATTAAGATTAAATGCTACATTCATAATTAAAATATTTTAAGTTATAGTGTTTTGTTAAACTCAATAGAAGCAAGTTTATACTCTTCTTTTATTTCATCTGAGTTTCTATTAAAAAAATCGTTAATAATATAATTTATAATTTCGGTCTTATTACTGTCTTTGTTTAAAGATGCAAGTAAGTTTATTTTATTCATATTATATTCATAAAGTTGAGCCGTTGTTTTTAACTGCTTATATTCAGATAAAGAATTGTCAAATATTTTTTTATATTCAAATTCTTTTGTTTTAGACTTTTTTTTAATGCTTAAGTCGTTATTGACGGGGCTTAAAATATTTGAATTGCTAATTTCCTGTGGAGACGCATCACCTGTAATATCAAAACTTGTTTCCCCTCCTGTTAAGTCAGCAAAATTGATTTTTGGTTTACTCATTTTGATTAAGATTTAAAATATTATAAATTTCTTCAAGTAAATGATAGGGATTTTTTATCCCTGCTCCTACTTTTATCGGAACAATTGTACTATAACGTTCGATTTCTGGACTGCTATATATAGCATTTTTTAATAAAGGATATTTTTTTGATTCCATAAAATCTCTCATTACTTTAAAACTACTTCCGTTTTTACCAGTATAACCATTAAATTGATTAAAAAACAAATGGAAATCAGCCTTTAACATTCCTTTTCCTTTAAGTTCTTTTAAAGAGTGAGCAAATTTAAAAGTGGCACTTCTACTATTTTTATCAACATAAAAAGGTATAAATATATAATCAAGTTCCTTTAAAAGCAAGATAGTGTTAGAATGAATATTTAATGAGCCAGGGAAATCTAAAAAAACGAAATCATATTTGCCATTTAGTGAATCTAATTTTTGTTTGATAATAGCAAAATCATCGTATAAACTCATTTTAAAAAAATCAGGAAATGATTGATTTGTATTTTCTTTGTTTTTTAAAATTGTTTGATAGATTAACGAATTGCTTTTTGGCGGATTATTATCTATTTCCTTTAATTCTGCCTTTCTTGCATCAATCAAAGATTCTTGTGGGTCAATGTCAACAACTGCTATTCGTCGTTTTAAATGACTAAGTAAGCCAGTAGATAAAATCGAAGTTATTGTAGATTTTCCACTTCCTCCTTTTGATGAAGATACTGAAATATATTTTGTTACCATAATTATTTTTTTGTAAACATACTAATAAAAATAGTAATATACAAATATATTAATAGAAATATTTGTAAGTAGTATTATATACTTGTTTGTGTATTTGTTTTTTTACTAATTAGTAGTTTTGTCTATTTGTTTATTTGTAAAAAAGTAATACAGTAATATTATTTTTTTACAATACTACAATATTGTAATATGACATTACTATAATATTGTTATTCTACAAAGTAGTATTTTTATAATGTTGTAAAGATGTAATTCAACACTAATGTAACATTGTAAAACCGTTAAATTATTAATGATTTTTTAAATATTATTTTATAAGGTAAAGTTAAAAATAAATTGAGTAAATTTGTTTTCAAAGGAAAATAGCAAGGTATGTTTTTGTCCGACAAAAACCCTTGAAATTATCTTCGTAAACTCGATAATTTGGAAAAAATAAATCAATATATTTTATAATAATTCTTATGGCAAGACCTATAAAACCTGATAGCGAAAAGAGGACAAAAAAAATAACAATTCGATTTACTGAAACAGAATTTAAGTTTATAAATAAGTTTGGAAATAATTTATCAGATGTTATACGTGACGTTTTTATGCAAAAATTTAACGACAAAAAAATTATAATTAACACTGATAAAGACCCAAAGTATATTAACGAACTAAATAAAATAGGAGTGAATTTAAATCAAATATCAAAAAAATATAATTCTATGGGTGAATTATCATCCTTAGATATTGATAAATTGAATGCTGTTATTGACATTCTTAATGAAAAAATACAAACTATTTTAGAATAAAAATGTCTAATTTTAAAATCATTTCATTTGATAGCTAACATTACAAAAGGTAGTTTTTTGAAACCATTACTAGCATACAATGACAAAAAAGTAAGCAAGGGCGAAGCCGTTTTGTTATCTGTTGAAAACACTATTACTAATAGTAAAGGAGAAAATGGCTATAAAAATGCAGTAAATCGAATTCTAGAATTAAGTACTGCTTCTAAGAGAAAAGATAAATTTTTTCACGTTTCAATAAATTTTCCTGAACAAGATAAAGCGAAAATAGATAATCATTTATTGCAAAAAGTAGCAAATGATTATATGCAAAAATTAGGTTTTGATGATATGCCTTATTTGATTTATAAACACGATGATACGAATCATCCACATATTCATATAGTAGCTTGCAATATTAATGAAAAGAAAAAAGCAATTGTAAGTTCTAATGATAGAATTATAAGTCAAAAAGCAACCAGAGAATTAGAATTAAAATATGATTTAACAGTTATTTCTTCAAAAAAAGGCGAAAACATTAAACCTAATAAAGAAACGAGGGTTAATTTTAATTCTTTGAGAGAAGAACTCAATTATCACATAAAATATGCTTTGAATAATTATAAAGTTCAAAACATTGGGGATTTAGAAAAATATTTAAAAATAAATAATCTTGAATTGCAGGTATTAAATGGTAATAAAGTAATTAATGGTAAAGAAGTAAATTATCATGGAGTTGTATTTAATAGAATTGATGTAGACTTTAAACGAAGTCAAAAGGGTATAAAAGCTAGTTCTTTAAATTTGAAACCTACAGTTGAAAATTTAGAAAAGATATTTAAGAGAAATGAACCTTATCACAAATCTAAAAAAGCCAGTATTAAAAATCAACTTGACTATATTTTAAGTCCATATGATAAAATCACAATGGATCAACTTAAAAAAGTTCTGTTACTACGGGATATAAAATTAAATGATAGATACGATTCAAATAATAAATTAGTAGGTATTTCATTTGAAAACTTATCTACTGGATATAAATACACAGGAGAGCAAATTAGTAAAAAATATACAGCTAAAAATTTAGCTGATTTAATTGGAGAAAAAATACAGATTAAACCTGCTGTTATTACAGAAATGAATTATAAGAAAGTTCAAGATAATTTAGAAAACTTAAATATTAATCAAAAAATACAAACTTTAATTTATTCCGGATTTAAAGTTAATTATCAAAATAACCAATTAAGTATTTCTGATTATAAAAATAAAACAGGAGGCTATATTATAATTAATGATAATATCAATATTAATACTGGTACTATAGAGTTGTACAAACAATCTAAAAATATTGAATTTAATAATTTATCAAATGTAAATATTTTACAATTTGAACATAGCAGAGCCAAATTAGAAGGAGACACGGAAAAAGAAGAACGTGTTTTAAATATATTAGAGAAAATTCAAAATCCTAGAGAAACTGATAATACAAAAGAATTAAGACATATAAAAGAAAATTTAGACGATCAATTTCAAGATAATTATGTTTATCAAATTAATAATGACGATGATAGTAATAAGTTATCTGATATAGATAAAAATGCTAGAAAAAAGAGAAAACCGGGCAGCAGAAATTTATAAAGTATATATTTTGAATGCCTATATATAATATTCTTATATTTTATTTTTATATTTGTTACAGAAAAAACTTAAATAAGAAAAATATGGACGAGTTAGGAGAAGAAAAAAATACAGATAGGAATTTGAACTCTGATGAAAATTTACAAAATAATTTTATACCTAATCATCTAAACAACGATTTTGAATTTAATGTTTCAAAGCAAGAAAAAAATATAGATATAGAAGATATAGATGTAGATTTTGAAGATCAAACTTTAACCGATATCTATAATTCAAAAGAGTATAAAGATTTCGAATTAGAAGAAGAAAATCCATTATCTAAAAAATTCAATTTAACGGATGATGAACCAACTGTATTAACGGTTAATAATTCTGATGGTACAAAAAAAACGATTGTTTTAGGTTTTGAGGAAATTAAGCCGGAAAACAAAGAGGATATTATTAAAAGACAACTGACAGAACTTAAAGATTATATTAATTCCAATAAAGTAGATTCTGTAGAAGTTAAGAAAGGGGATAAGTACCATAAAAAAATTGATCTCAAAGATTTTATAGCTAAAGAGTTAGGAACAATAAATTATAATTCTAATCCTGAAAAACTGGGAGAAGATTTAATAATGAGTTTACTTAAGCCATTAGAGATTTATAATAAATATTTAAATCAATCTCAGCTGGAGAAAGATCAAACTTTAGAGAAACCAAAAGAAAAGGCTTTATATACTGTAAAAATAAACGATGAAGAATTTCAATTTAAAAAGTACTCAGAAGACTACACAAAATTAATTGTAGAAAATAAAGAGGGAAAATCTTTTGAAATTGAAAATAATAAAAATATAAACTTTGTTATTTCTCCTGAAAAACAATTTAACGGTATAGAGCTTAATCTTTTACAAAAAGGTAAAACTTTAATGGTTTCAGACAAAGATGGTCTTCCTTTTAAAGTAAGTAGTAATAAAGAAGAAAATGGTTTAATCATTTTTCAAACTGTAACAAATAAAGAGTACTTAGGTAATAATAAAATATTCAACCCCCAATCTAAAAAAGAAGATATTGAAATTTCCAAAAAGGAAAAAGAAGAAAAAGTAAATACATGGCTAAATCGATAATCATTTTAAAAATCAAATTATGAAAACACAAGACGAACAAAAAAAAGAGCTAGATAAAACAATTAAAGTAGATGATATTGTTTCTGTTCCTTTTGGAAATAAATTTTTAGTAGGAGTTGTAAAAGATGTAAATCCTGAAAAAATTCTCCTTAATAATTATGCTCAGAATAATATTGAAATTCCTAATAATGATAAAGTATATAAATTCTTTCCAGGACAGAAATTTGATTTCAGAGAATTTTACAAAGTAGATGCTAATACACCTGAAAATTTATCCGTTAGTGAGAGAATGAATAAATTTCTATCCAAAACTACTGTGGGCAGTTTTTCAGAATTTTGTAAAAAAAACAAGGCTGATTTAGTTCAATTATTAAAAGGAAATATGACTAATAGTGTTTTCAAAGGTAACTCAATTATTACCTCTGAAAAAGGAGAAAAAAAGCTTCAGAGCTGGGCGTGTAAATTTCAATTATATAGAGGAAAAGATGGAAATTTAAAAATGAATACTGCTTGGAAACAAGAAAAACTGCAAACTAAAGTTTACGGAGTTGAGTTAACACCGGAACAATTAAAAAACACAATGGAAAAAAATCAATCTATTGTGATTGATAGACAAAGTAAAGAAGAAATTCCATTTAAAGCTTTTTGTAAATATGATAAAGATTTGAATGCTTTTGTGACTTCTCAATATAGTGTAAGAGTTGAAGAATTAATGAAAAATTCTTATGCTAAAAAAGAAGGACAAGAACATACAAATTCAAAACCTATTAAGAATATTAAAGAGGAAGTAGAAATGAAAGAAATAAAAGAAGTTCCCAAAAAAGAAAAAAAAGGAAGAAGTATATAATTAAAAACTAACTAAAAAATAAAAATATGGCACTAGATATATTCAATTTAATTTCTACAGGAAATTTAACAGCTGATGCAGTAGGAACAAAATTTGTTGAAAAAAACACGGCTGTTATTAATTTTACACTAGCGGTAAATACAACTAAAAGCGAAGTTCTTTTTTTAGATTGTAATTATTGGATTAACTTAAATAATCAAACAGATAATCCCGAAACTAATCTTTTTCAAATGTGCTTAGATATGCTTAAAAAAGGAAAAAAAATTACAATTCAATCGAATTATGCAACATTAAAAAAGACTGAAAACGAGGAGAAAAATACTGTTTTTACAAATTTTAATATTACAGTAAATAAGTTTAGTCTGTAAATATTTTATTGTAATGATTATTAATTCAATTTAAAAGCGGTTAATTGTTTAATCGCTTTTTTTTAAAACAAATCTTAAAAATGGATCAAAATCGCTCAATTTATATAAGCCTTTTATTTGTTTTCTGTATAACATTTTTCTTTCTAGATCTTTATTATTTCAATTATTTCTTTTTTGAAAAAATAGACATGGGAAGCGATATGTTAAAAGCCAGGGCTTCTTATTTAGGTACAAAAATATTATTTAAAAATCCTGCTTATTTAAGAATATTTATTTTATTTTTAGTAAGCGCAGGAGTACTATTATCAAAGATAAAAGCAAAAGTAACGGAAAATCTAGAAGATAGAAATAAACTAATACCTCCAATTTTAGCAACAGGTATAGCTTATGTGTTTTTGTATAATATCTATTACCTAACAGGATTAAACAAAATCGGTTTTTTATCAGTACTTATTTTTAGTATTATTTTGTTCTTTTTATATATTAAATATTTAGTAGATTTTAAGAAGACGTTAATCAGTAATCTTTCTAAAGACAGATTTCAAAAAGAACAAAGAAAATTCGACCAATTTAAAGAACTTCTTCAAAATGATGATTCAGTTAATATTCAAACAGAAGACGGCTGGGTAAACGTTGTTAATCCATATAGAGCTTCTCAGGTATTAGGAACGCCCGGTTCTGGAAAATCATATTCTTTTCTTATTGAAGCATTAATTCAGCATATTAAAAAAGGATTTTGCATTTTATTGTATGATTACAAATATCCGAGTTTGGCAATAATAGCGTATAATGCTTTGAAAAAGCATTATTTAGCTTACAAAATTCCTCCTCAGTTTTGTATTATAAATTTTGATGATTTAACCCGTAGTAATCGTTGTAATCCAATACAACCTGATTTATTATTTGACAGTTCAGATGCAACAGCAGCATCACAAGCTTTGATGTATGGTTTATATCCAAAATGGGCACAGAAGCAAGGAGAATTTTTTACAGAATCTGCTATAAATTTTGCAGCTGCTTCTATTTGGACTTTGAAATTAATTGAAAACGGAAAGTACTGTACAGTTCCTCATTTAATTCAATTTATGAGCCTTGATTATGATAGTATTTTTAAGATAATGAAAGAACAAGACGATGAATATATTAACAATGTAGCTTCTCCTTTTATTTCCGCTTATGATAAAGGAGCTACAGATCAATTAGAAGGACAGATTGCTACAACAAAGATAGCTTTGTCAAGATTAACGTCTCCTAAAGTATATTGGGTTATGACCACTGATGATACTGAAAATACAATAAGTTTACAAATTAACGATCCCGAAAATCCTAAGATATTAGTATTATGTAATGACCCTGATAAAGCTTTAGTTTATTCACCAATACTTTCTTTGTATAATACACGTTTGATGCGTTTAATTAATAAACCAAAAATGCAAAAAACTGCTGTTATGTTTGATGAATTACCAACTTTATCTTTTGCGCCCGGAACTTTAGACAACTTAATAGCTACAGCTCGTTCTAATAAAATTGCGGTTTGGTTAGGTTTCCAAGATTTTGCCCAATTAACCCGAGATTTAGGAAAAGATATAGCAGAAGCAATCATAAACACAGTTGGTAATACTTTTAGTGGGATGGTAAATTTTGATACAGCTAAAAAGTTATCTGAAAAATTCGGAAAAATTAAAATTAAAAAAGAATCTCTTACCGTTAGCAATGAAAGTAATTCAATGAGTATTTCTACCCAAATGGAAGATATTGTACCGCCCAGCGAAATATCATCATTAGAACAAGGTGTATTTGTTGGACAAGTTGCAGATGATAGAGGCTATGAAATTAGCCAAAAAGTTTTTTATTCTAAAATTCTTATAGACCATAAAGAAAGAGCAGAATATGAAAAAGGAGAAATTCCTGCTTTTGTTCATTTTGATAAACCAATTGAACAAACAATTGATGAAAATTTTCAAAGAATTAAAAAAGAGATTAAGGATTTAGCCGAAGCTTATGCGAAAATAGGCGAGTAAAAACGAATTAATGCCGAATGATTATGCTTACAATAAAACAATTTTATATTACAGAAGATGTGCATTTTGAAATAATGACCAATTTAGATACTTATTATTTCCAGCTCGATAAATTTAAAAATCTAGAAGATAATAAATTATTGAAATGGGTTTATGAAGCTCTTAGGGAAAACAGCACACTATGGCTATACTTAACGATACAAGGAAAAAGAGAAGAATTTGCGCTCAATTCATATTATTATCTTTTACAGCTTGCCAAAGAAAACTCACAATGTCAACCGCATAGAATTTGGCGTATTTCTATGGATATTTCAAAAAGAAAAGTCAAAGGGCTTTTTGAAAATTATAATCTATATCAAATAACTATTTAAACTTTTGATTATGAA
>NZ_MUGR01000007.1:0-100345 GCF_002217195.1 Flavobacterium aquidurense
AAAACAACCGAAAGCATATCGCATTACATTTTTTCTGAAAAATATACTTATAACACTCTCTGTTATATGTGCTTCTGTTGCTAATTCTTAGCCTTTTTTCGTTTACATCAGTTTCTCATTTTACATCAGGCTGATTAAAAAACGAATCTTTACAAAAACATCATAAAAATTACTTACTGAAATTACAAAAGTCTATTTGATACCTCTATTTGTATCAGAAGGATTCTTGAAACTATACCTGAAAATTAAAACGAAAATGACTAATAACTAAAAACAAGAAGATGAAAAAAATGCAAAGCTGTTGCTGTAAATAAAAAAAGCCATTTCTGCGGCAACAGAAATGGCAAGGCTTAAAGAACATTTATCACTAAATCAAGAATCCCATTAGAGAGTTGAAAATTCAACTTTCAAGGCGCCTTGTTAATTACTTAAAACCAGTACAAAGAAATGAAAAAAAATTTAAAAATATACTCATTGCTTTTTATCCTGCTGCTTTCGGCAGGAATTAATGCCCAAAATACCACACCGCTGATACAATCCAAACTCGACGGAACTGTTGTAGATGATGTTACAAATCAACCAATTATAGGCGCTTCTATCAATATTAAGGGTACAACTCACGGGGTTCAGACGGATGCAGAAGGAAAGTTTTATTTTCAAACCGGACAAAAATTCCCTTATACTTTAATCGTAAGCTACATTGGCTATAAAAAAGCAGAAGTCGTAGTCAATAAAAATCCGGTTACCATTCACCTGAAAGAAGAACGTCAGGAATTAGATGAATTGGTAGTGGTAGGTTATGGTTCTCAAAAACGTAAAGACATTACAGGATCTGTAGCTTCAGTTCCCAAAGCAAATTTATCACAGGTCACCTCATCTGCAGATAATCTGTTACGAGGCGCAATTGCCGGAGTGGTAGTTACGCAAAGTTCGGGACGTCCGGGAGCTTCATCAAGTGTACGTATCAGAGGAGGAAATTCGATTACTGCTGGTAACGAACCTCTTTATGTAGTAGATGGAATATTGATTTATAATGACAATAATAATGGTACAGCCGGAGTTACGAATGCCGGTTCATCAATCAATGTATTGTCGACCATAAATCCCGGCGATATTGAATCTATCGAAGTACTAAAAGATGCATCAGCAACGGCAATATACGGATCCCGTGGGGCAAATGGTGTTGTAATTATCACTACCAAAAAAGGAACAAAAGGACAGGATAATATTTCGTATCAGGGCTATTTTGGATTTCAGAATGTTTCAAAAAAGCTAAACTTAATGAATGCCAGCCAATGGGCAAGCTTACGCAATGACGTTCAGGCAAGTATTGGTCAGGCTCCCTCTTTCTCTGATGCTCAGATCGAAGCGCTAAAAACGTCAGGAGGATATGACTGGCAGTCTGAAATATTCAGAACCGCAGCTCCTGTTCAGAATCATCAGTTGTCATTTTCCGGTGGGGATGAAAAATCAAGATATGCGGTGTCAGCAGGTTATTTTCAGCAAGACGGAATTGTAATTGCTTCTGATTTCAAACGGATTTCATTACGTGTTAACTACGAAAGAAATTATTCGCAGAATTTTAAGTTTGGTGTCAACGCCAACTACAGTAATTCGGTTTCTAATGGTGTAGGAACAAATGGCGGTGCTGCTGCCGGAAGATCGCCAAGCCCATTAGTTGTTGCGCTGTATCAGCCGCCGGTAGTGCCTATTAAAAATCCTGACGGAAGTTATAATTTAACAAACAACCCTTATGCAACGCCTGTCAACGGTATTATCGGGAATCCCATCAATGACCTGGTAAGTACCATTAATGAAACCAAAATTAACAGAATTTTGACCAGTTTATTTGGTGAGTATAAAATAACCAAAAAACTGGTTGCAAAAGTGGCTGTGAGTGGTGATGTACTGAATACAAAACAAAATTATTATGCTCCGACTACTACTACGGCAGGTGCGGGAACAAAAGGTCTGGCATCTGTTGGAGACAGATTGGTAAGCTCTGTTTTGAATGAAAATACGCTGAACTACAATACTACTTTTGGCGAAGACCACAAGTTCTCTGCTTTAGGCGGATACACACTTCAATACACTCAGGGTGAAGTTGTAAATGCAGGCGCAAATACTTTTGTAAATGATGCCAACACTTTTAATGCGCTTCAGGATGGCGTTCCTGTAAAACCTTATACAGATGCATTCGAAAGTGTACTGAAATCATGGTTAACAAGAATCAATTATTCCTATAAGGGAAAATATAATTTAACGCTTTCAGCACGTGCGGATGGTTCGTCAAGATTTGGTTCTGAATCACTTTGGGGCTATTTTCCGTCAGCAGGATTTTCATGGAATATTACTGATGAGAATTTTGCAAAAAACATCAAAGGTGTAACTGAAGCAAAACTTAGAATAACAGCCGGAACTACAGGAAATCAGGAAATAGGAAACTATCTTCCACTTGCTTCAATGGGTTCTGTAAACTACTCTTTTGGAGGTACATTGTACACAGGACTTGCGCCTACCCGACTGGCAAATCCGGATTTGAAGTGGGAGAAAACCAATCAGTACAATGTTGGTTTAGACTTATCATTATTAGACCGAAAAATCAATTTTGTGTTTGATGTTTACTACAAAAAAACAAATGATTTACTGATCAATGTCCCCGTTCCATTGACATCAGGATATGCAACTGTTCTTCAGAATATTGGTGGTGTTGAAAATAAAGGTGTTGAAATTGGTTTGATCACAGAAAACCTGAAAACAGAAAACTTTTCATGGAACTCTAACTTTGTGTTTTCTGCCAACAAAAATAAAGTGGTGTCAATAGGAAATGGTGTTGATCAGTTTTTCCCGGTTGTGCCAAATGGTTCTTTATTGCAACAACAGCCTGTAACGGTAAAAGTAGGATTGCCTCTGGGAACTTTCTGGGGATACAAAACCAACGGCATTTTTCAGACTCAGGAAGAAGTAAATACGCAGCCAAAAATAAACAGTTTAGCCAATACAAAAGTGGGCGACAGAAAATATGTCGATACTAATGGAGACGGTGTAATATCAGCTGCTGATAAGGGAAATCTTGGAACTTCGCAGCCTAAATTTGTTGGAAGTTTTACGAACACGATTTCATATCACGATTTTGATCTTAATTTCTCTTTTCAGGGATCGTATGGTGGAAAAGTTTTTAATGCTTTAAATCAGCAATTAGAAATTTCTACTCTTGGAACGAATGCGAATGTTACGCTGGAAGATCGTTGGACACCAACAAATCCAAGCAATGAAATTCCGAGAGCAACAAGTTCTCCTCTGGGAATCGTTTCAGAACGTTATGTAGAAGATGCTTCTTTCTTGCGATTAAAATTAATCACTTTAGGATACACATTGCCTAAAAGCGCTTCTCAAAGATTAGGAGCCAAAAGCATTAAATTTTATGTATCTGCTGAAAATTTAATCACATGGACAAAATACACTGGTTACGATCCAGAGGTAAGTTCATACGAACAAAACAACTTATATCCCGGAATTGATTTTGGTTCTTATCCAAACTCTAAAACGTTCATTTCGGGTCTGAACATAACTTTCTAAGTAAAAAATACATACAATGAAAAAAATTATAATAACAATCCTAATAAGTGCCGGTTTATTTGCATCGTGCACCGATTTAGAGGTAACACCTACCTCTTTTGTAACCGAAGACAATTATTTTAAAACCCAGGATGATGCTATTGCAAGCGTAACTGCTGCTTATGCTTCTTTAAGTCTTGATCCGGGTGAGCAAAGTTTATTTGGCAGAAACCTTTATTTCCTGACCGACATGGCTACTGATTATGCAGCAGCAGGAGTTTCTGCTACGAATCCGCAAGTAAGGGCATTGAGCAGTTTAACTCACGATGCTACTTCAGATCGTGTTCAGGTCGCCTGGCGCCAGATTTACAACGGAATAAACAGAGCCAACGTTTCTATAGATAATATCCCTAAAGTAGCAGGTACAGAAGCCGTAAAAACAAGATTGATCAATGAAGCAAAATTCATCAGAGCCTTATTATATTTTCAGGCCGTTCGTCTTTGGGGCGGAGTTCCAATTGTATTGCACGAACCTACTTCTATAAAATTAGAAAGTTTAAAATCAAGAAGGGAAACTGTAGATGCGGTATACACACAAATTATTTCAGACTTAAATGCTGCCGAAGCTTTACCGGCGACTTATCCTGCCAGTGATGCCGGACGTGCTACATCAGGAGCTGCAAAAGCAATTTTAGCCAAAGTTTATCTGACCAGAAAGGATTATCCAAATGCCATTTTAAAAGCCAGAGAAGTAATCAATGGAGGATATGGTTATGGACTTTTTGAAAGCTTTCAGGATATTTTTACTAAAACAAAAAAGAACGGAAAAGAGCATATTTTCTCTGTTCAGTTCGAGCCTAATCAGGCAGGAAACGGATCAAGCGGAAGCACTTTTCAGGCCACTTCATTTATAGGATATACTGCTACAGAACCGGCGGATATTATCTCAGATGTTGCTTTGTTTTATGATATTTATGCACCCGGAGATACCAGAAGAGATGTAAGTTATGCAAAACAATTGCCGATTGCCGGAACTGCAGCCATTTATACTTTTCCCAAACCAATCTTCAAAAAATACATCGACTTTACCAATTTGGCAACGCCGGGTAACGTAGCCATCAATTTTCCTATTATTCGTTATGCTGATATTCTGCTGTCTTTGGCAGAAGCCATTAACGAGCAGGGAACGCCAACACCGGAAGCTTACGAATTAATCAATCAGGTAAGAAGAAGAGCTTTTGCCAAACCAATTGCAACACCGGACCCTGCAATCGATTTATCAGGATTAAATCAAACCTCTTTCAGGGCTGCGATCCAGGAAGAACGCAAAAAAGAATTCGTTCAGGAAGGACAACGCTGGTTTGACCTGGTACGTTGGGGAACTTTGGTTACCGAAGTAAAAAAGGTAACCGCTAAAAACTCTGTTTCAGAAAGAAACAATTTATATCCGATTCCGCAAAGCGAAAGAAGTATCGATCCGGTAGGTTTACCACAAAATCCTGGCTATTAATACAACCACATCTAAACAACTATAGTTATGAAAAATTTAAAATTGAATACTACAATCAAAAGTCCGCAAAAAGGGCTTTTGATTACTGCCCTCATACTGGCGCAATTAGGTTTTGCGCAAATAAAACCAGATCCCAACTACAAAGGTGTAATTGGCAAAACCTTAGCCGATTCTAAAGAATATTGGCCAGATCCTGTAAAAGCTCCTGAAGGTGCGCCAAACGTAGTCTGGATTTTATTAGACGATGTGGGTTACGGCGCTACAAGTACTTTTGGAGGTTTGATCAACACGCCTACTTTCGAGAGTCTGGCCAATAACGGTTTGCGTTATACCAACTTTCACACCACAGCGATTTGCGCCCCTACCCGCGCCGGATTATTAACTGGTCGTAATGCACACGCAGTTCACGTAGGTGGATTTTCGCATACCGCAATGTCAGCCGGTTTTCCGGGTTACGATGGCAGAATTCCGTCTTCGGCAGGAACAATTGCTGAGATTTTACGCGACAACGGATACAATACTTTTGCTGTTGGAAAATACGGCGTTACTCCAGACGAAGATGCAACAGATGCAGGTCCGTTTGACAGATGGCCAACCGGAAAAGGTTTCGATCATTTCTACGGATTCCTGGGTTCAGAAACCGATCAGTACAATCCTGATTTAGTTGAAGATCAAACCTGGTTAAACGGAAACACGAGACTTAACAATTCAGGAAAAGATAAATCGAAAAATGAATTTACAGCTGATCTAAAAGGGAAACACTTAAGCGAATTGATCACGGATAAAGCCATTACCTATATCGATCGCCAGAAAAGTGCAGCGCCAAACAAACCTTTCTTTTTATACTATGCGCCAGGAGCAACACATTCACCTCATCAGGTAGCCAAAGAATGGAGCGACAAATACAAAGGCAAATTTGATGAAGGCTGGGATGTTTACCGTGATAAAGTAATTGCCAACCAAAAGAAGTTAGGTTTAATTCCGGCTGATGCCAAATTGCCTACGCGTGATTCATACGTAAAAGCATGGAATACTTTATCTCCTGACGAAAAGAAATTATACGCTCGTTTCATGGAAATCTATGCCGGATATCTTGAATATACAGATTATGAAGTAAGCCGAATCGTAAATCACCTGAAAGGAATAAACCAGTTAGACAATACCGTTTTCTACGTTGTTTTGGGTGATAACGGAGCCAGTAAAGAAGGAACCGAATCCGGAACAATCGATCAGCCATTACTGAAAAAACTATTTGGAAACAATTCTAAAGAAGCTGATTTAAAAGAAAACCTTGCCAAAATTGATCTTCTCGGGACTCCGGAAGCTATCGAAGGTAATTATCCTTACGGATGGGCCCTGGCAGCAAACACTCCGTTTAGAAATCTGAAACAAGATGCCCATTCTGAAGGAGGAACAAGAAATCCGTTGATTGTGTATTATCCAAAAGGAATCAAAACTCCGGGAATTCGTAACCAATACGGTCACGTGATCGATATTTTGCCAACCACTCTGGAAACAGTTGGTATTACGGCTCCAAAGGAAATCAGGGGAATTGCACAGGATTCTATTCAGGGAACTTCATTAGCGTATTCTTATGCTGATGCAAAAGCGCCTTCAAGACATAAGATTCAATACTATTATATTTTTGGTTCAAGAGCTTTGTACAAAGACGGTTGGAAAGCTGCGGCACCGCATCATCCTGATTTTATCGATATCGTTGATAATGGCGCTTTGGCAAAAAATACAGGACCAAGCACGTATGATAATGATGTTTGGGAATTATACAACCTTAATACTGACTTTAACGAAAGAGTCGATTTAGCCAAAAAGAATCCTGAAAAATTAAAAGAACTTCAGGCGGCTTTTGACGATCAGGCGAAGAAAAACAACATCTACCCTTTTATCGATTGGCAGGATGTTTTGAAACAACGCGTTCACAAGAAAAATAAATAGAAATCCTTCAGTACTATTCATCACGCTGTAAAGAATGATGAATAGTACTGATATCAAAACAAGTAAATTATGGCAGCAACAAAACCAATTTTGAAAAAAGGCCTATTTGCCTTGATTCTTGTAGTAATTGCAGTAAGTTTTTACTACCTCACGATCTGGATAACTCCTTATTATGTGCAAAAAAAGTTTGCAGAAAAAAGCTTAGGTGTTATCAATACTCCCCGATTTGGAGACCAGCCCAATGCTGAAAACAGCAGAGTGATTCCGTTACCAAATCCTGACTTTTTGTATTCGACAATCAATTATGATTTGAAAGATGATGTATTGAAAATTTCAGGAATTGTTCCCGATTCTACTTATTGGTCCATCTCGGCTTATCAGGAAAACACCACCAATTTTTTTGTTGAAAACGAAGAAAAAGTAAAAGCCAAATTCGAATATTATTTAGCTCCTGAAGGAAGCACTTCTGAAATCTTGAAAAATATTCCGAAGGAAAAAATCATTTACAGTCCAACGACTAAAGGATTGATTCTGTTTCGTTATTTGGTTTCGAAAGCATATCCGGTAAAAACATTGGCGGAATTGCAACATGGCGTAACGGTAGAGAAATTAGGGAAGTAAGCTTAACCTTTGTCATGATACGCAGATGACACGGGTTTGCTTTGCAAAGACGCGGATTTAAACAGATTTTTTAGTTTAATCCATCAGATCGTAACCGCACAAGCTTTGTCATGATACGCGGATGACACGGATTTGCTTTGCAAAGACGCGGATTTAAACGGATTTTTTAGTTTAATCCATCATTCGCGATCGTAACCCAAAGTTTGTCATCCTGAGCGAAGTCGAAGGACACACAAGTAACTCCACAAAGATTGGCCTAGCCCCGATAGTCCCGAGGCTTCGGGAGGAAATCCTTTTGTTCCGGTCCCGATAACTATCGGGAGGAACAAAAGATTGAAACGGATAGCGGGATTAGCTCCTAAAAAAACACAACATTCAATTTAAATAAAAATTAAAATGGCTTTAAATCAAAAAATTAAAAAGATAGGACTTGCGGTAGCATTGATCATTCTCGCTATTGTATTTGGGAGTGCCGTTGGTGTTTACAACATCAAATCCGGCAAAAGCGATTCACAACGCATTATTAGCAATTGGCAAACGGTTGATAAAGACAAAGACCTCAACTCAGCCGATTTGCTAACCATTGCACAAGTGGCAGTTTACGGACCTTATGCCTTGACTAAAAAAGAAGTTATCTATTTGAGCACAAATACTGATAGCGAAGGAAACGCATTAGACCCAAAAGCTGATTATGTCATTAGCGGAAAAAAACTAGATGCGAAATATTGGAGCATTACAGCGTATGACGAAAATGGTTTTTTAATTAAAAACCCAATCAACAAATACAGCTATAATCTTGAAGATGTAAAATATGAAGCTGATAGTACTTCGTATAAAATCAATCTTTCAGGAACAGAGAAAAAGGAAAACTGGCTGCCAATCAATGATGTTCAAAAAGCAAGTCTGATCATTCGTTTGTACTTGCCTTCTGAAAAACTCAGAGAAAATTTAACGGTGGAGACGCTTCCAACCATTCAAAAAGTAAAATAATAATCAATACGTATTATAACAAATTTGGAAAAAATCAATAAATAAAACTCTATTAATTCAATAGAATTAAAGTAGTATTTTATTTATTTTTACATTTATTAAAAACGTACTGATTTTCAATACAGTTATAAACATAAAAATTAGAAATCATGAAATCGCCTCTAAAACAAAATCTGTGCAAAACAAACAGCAATAATGGCGATTACATATTTGACAATTAAAAAATAAATTTCACAAATATGAAACGAGTAGACTATGAAATTATAGGAAAAAAAATCATCGTGGGAGTGATTGTTTTTTTAGTTCCGTTAGTGATTTTGGCGGGAGGTTTAGCATTAATTAGTAATTTTTTAAAATAAGATATCATGGCAATAATAGATCACAATTCAAGAAGCAGATTAATAAGAGATTTAAGTATTAGTTTCGTAATATATTCACTGCCGGTAGTGGCAATATTTCTTTATTTCAAACTAACAAATGGTGTTATAACGCAATCGCACCTTACCTTACCTTCCTTTTTAGAATTTACAAAACCTGCTTTCGAAAATATTCGCACCTGGGGATTAACTATTTTTATGTTGGTTCTGGGAATTATAGAATTTACAGCCGGTTTGTACGATGACGAATGGACAGGCGAAGAACGCAAAATAGATATCGTTTGTTTCTTAGCACCAAAATTACTTTTACCACCGGTAATCGCATTTTTCAGCTTAACGGCATTACCATATTTAATCCCGAATTTATCTAACTCCCTTTCATGGGTGCCGTTTTGGGGAGGATTTTTCCTTATTGCAATTGCAGATGATTTAACACAATACTGGTACCACAGACTGCATCATCAGGTTCCGTTTTTGTGGAGATTTCACAGAACGCACCATTCGGCTCCATACATGGGAATGGCGATGGCATCGAGACAAAACTTTATTTATACGGTTTTCTTTTCTCAAATTTATTTAACGGCTACCTTGACGTATTTAGGTTTAGGATTACCTGCATTGTTTGTTTTGGTGATCAAAAGTTTCATCACTCTTGGTGCGCATTCAAGCATCAAATGGGACAAACCATTTTACAAATACAGAATCTTACATCCAGTTGCATGGGTTTTGGAACGCTTAATTTCGACTCCTGCAACACATCACGCACATCATGCAGATACTAGCGGAGATGGCGTTGGACACTTTAAAGGCAACTTTGGGAACATGTTTTTTCTTTGGGATGTGATTTTTGGAACGGCTTTAATTACCCGTAAATATCCAACTTCGTACGGAATGAAATCATACAAGCAAGAAGAATGGTACGCGCAATTTTTGTGGCCAATATTCAAATCTAAAAAAGAAGGAAGTGCTTTGGCAGAAGGAGTTTTATCTGTCCCATTAAAAGCCAAAGTAGAAACAGTTTCTCCGAGCCCGGTATATTACGAGCAGGCTCAATCTTAAAATACCATGAAAAAAAATAAAATAACGACCCTGTTAATAGGATTCACCATTGTTGCAAACGCACAAGCGCCAAAACAGGCCTCAACTTTTACCCAAAAATCAAATGAGGCAGTATATTCAAAGTTAAACTTTGATGATACTGCCGATTTTACCGACGCCAAGAGAGGTTTTATCGCCACTCTTGCCGACGGTAAAATTCTTTCTAAAACCGGAAATGTCGCTGTAAACCTAAACGATTTCGCCTTCATTAAAGGAAAATCTCCTGAAACGGTAAATCCCGCTTTATGGCGTCAGGCACAACTCAACAACATCAATGGATTATTTAAAATTACCAATGGCGTTTATCAGGTTCGATCTTTTGATGTTGCCAATATTTCGTTTATCGAAACTAAAAACGGTTATGTTGTCATTGATGCCCTAACTATTGGCGAAGCTTCATCAGCAGCTTATGAATTGGTCAAAAAACACGTTGTCAATAAACCTATTTTGGCTGTAATCGTAACGCACAGTCACGGTGATCATTACGGAGGTATTGAAGGTTTAGTTGCTGCCGAGGATATAAAATCCGGAAAAGTAAAATTTATTACACCAAAAGGTTTCTACGAAGAAGCCGTAAGCGAAAATGTGCTTTTAGGAAACGTAATGCGACGAAGAGCCGGATATCAATTTGGTTTAAGTTTAGAAAGAAGCGCTACAGGTCAGGTGGATGTGGGTTTAGGAAAACCGTTTTTAAGCGGAGGTACTTCCTCTCTTTTGCAGCCTAATTTTGAAGTGGAGAAAACCGGACAAACGATCAATATTGATGGACTGGATTTAATTTTTCAGCTTACGCCGAATTCCGAAGCTCCAGCCGAATTAACGGTCTTTGCTCCTGCCCAAAAAGTTTTCTTTTCGGCCGAAATTGCCAGTCATACCTATCATAATGTACTTACGCCTCGCGGTGCCAAAACCCGAGATGCTAAAGCCTGGGCAGGATATCTGGACGAAGCCATTGATTTATTTGGAGACAAAACCGAATTTATCGTTCCGTCGCACACCTGGCCGGTTTACGGACATGATAAAGGAATTAATTTTCTGGAAAAACAACGAGATTTATACAAATACGTGCACGATCAAACCGTTCATTTGGCCAACAAAGGTTTGAATAAAGATGAGATTGCCGAAGAAATAAAACTTCCTGCCGAATTAGGCAAAGAGTGGTACAATCGTGATTTTTACGGAACGGTAAAACACAATGCCAAAGCAACTTATCAATTCTATTTGGGTTGGTGGGACGGAAATCCTGCTGATTATGATAAATTGCCACAAGTCGAATCGGCTAAAAAATATGTCGAATGGTTTGGCGGCGAAGAAATTGCCTTGAAAAAAGCAACCGAAAGTTACCAAAAAGGAGAATACCGTTGGGTTGCCGAAGTGCTGAAACATGTCATCTTTGCGAATCCCGAGAATGTTGCAGCTAAAAATTTACAGGCCGATGCTTTCGAACAAATTGCCTATCAAAGTGAATCAGGAATTTGGAGAGATTTATATTTATCCGGAGCCAAAGAACTTCGCGAAGGGGTAATTGTTCCTAAAAATCCTGTGAATCGCGCTGTTGGATTTTTGTCTGCACTAACTCCGGAAGCTATTTTTGATTATTTATCGGTTACTGTTGACGGAACTAAAGCAGCCGGAAAAGACGTGAAATTGCGTTTCATTTTCCCGGAACTCAATAAAAACATCCTGGTTTATCTTAAAAACGGCGTTTTACACCAAAGTCAAACGCGACCAAATGATAAAGCCGAATTTACCTTAACCATTCCAAAAGCCAAGTTGGTAGCCTTATTGTCCAATCCAGACACGGCAAGAGAAATTTTAACTTCTGACGGCGTTAGTTTTGAAGGTGATCCGTTTAAATTCAGAGAATTGGCGAGCACTTTCGAACCGGCAAATCCGTATTGGAATATTGTAACTCCTTAAAATCAAAATCATGAAAAATAAAATATTCAAAAATAGTATTGTCACTGCAATTTTACTTTTTACAATCGTAGGTTTTTCTCAGGAAAAAAGCTCTAATACAGTTTCGTTAGAAGTATTTTATTCTAAAATTCAAAGCGAAAAAAATCCACAGATCATTGATGCAAGAGGTGCTGAAGAATTTGCGCTGAACCATATCAATGGCGCAGTAAATTTTAATCTGGAATCTAAAGATTATGCGGCGCAAGCAGCAAAATTAGACAAATCAAAACCTGTATTTACTTACTCGATTGGTGCAGGAAGAAGTGTTTGGCTGGCTGATGATTTACTAAAAAAAGGTTTCAAAGAAGCGTATAGTCTTGAAGGCGGAATTGCCAACTGGATTGGAAACGGAAAACCTTTTTACGCCAATTCTAAAAGTAAATTGACTCTGGCCGAATACAAAAAAATCATTGCAGAAAACAAAGATGTTTTAGTTGATATTGGTTCAAAATATTGCGCGCCTTGCAAAAAAGTAAAACCAATTCTAGAAACCATCAAAGCGCAATACGGAAACAATCTTAAAATCGTAGAAATAGAACTGGAAGACAGCCCTCAAGTAATCGCAGATCTCAAAACAGTAAAAGTTTTCCCTACTTTGATTTTATACAAAGAGGGGAAAATTGTATTCAAAAAAGAAGGTTTAGGCGATTTGAAAAATGATGTTGATGTGGCTTTGGCTGTGAAATAATCGAAATTTTTTTCAACGGATTAAAATCCGTTGCCACAAAATAAATCATTCCTCGGGAATTTTATACAAGAAGTTCCAGAGGAACAAATCATATTGTAGGGATGGATTTTAATCCATCTTTCGCAATTATAATCGTCATTTTAAATAACAAAAATAAAAACCATGGCATTATCAAAAGCAAAAAAGATTATTCTCCCAATTGTAGTGATACTTTTTCTATTGGCGGTGTTTTTATTCTGGCCCATCAATACCGATGGAACTTTAATCAAACCAGACGCAAAACTACTCGCAGGAAAAGCAGCATTTCTATCCGAAAAAGTTCCCGCAGACAGTTCTTTCAAAAAACCAAATATCATTATTCTTCTGGCAGATGATTTAGGAAAATATGATATTTCGTTGTACGGAGGAAAATCCACACCAACGCCACAAATAGATTCTTTGGCGGCATCAGGAGTTACGTTTCAGGATGGTTATGTTTCGGCTTCGATTTGTTCGCCTTCACGTGCCGGAATTTTAACCGGGCGTTATCAGGAACGTTTTGGTCATGAATACCAACCCGGAGATCGTTATCCAAAAAACAATCTGGAATATTACGGTTTCAAATATTTAATCAATACCAATAACTGGAGATTAAATGATAAAATCAATTACCCAAACGAAGCGTCGATCGCCACACAAGGTTTGCCACAATCTGAAATTACGTTTGCTGACCTTGCCAAAAGAAAAGGTTACAGTACAGGAATTATCGGAAAATGGCATTTAGGACACAACAAGGGATTTTTTCCTTTAGACAGAGGTTTCGATTATCATTACGGTTTTTATCAGGCATTTTCGCTTTACACTCCCGAAGATGATAATCCGGATATTATCAACCACCATCACAAAGATTTCACCGATAAAATGATTTGGGGAAATGGCCGCGTTGGCATCGGGCAAATTCGTCGTGATACTACGATTATTCACAATAAAGCGTATTTAACCGAAACATTTGCAGATGAAGCCGAAGCTTTTATTGATAGAAATAAAAAGAAACCTTTCTTGCTTTATGTTCCGTTTAATGCGCCACATACACCTTTTCAGGTTCGTAAAAAATACTACGATCGTTTCCCGAATGTAAAAGACGAAAACAAACGTGTTTATTTTGCGATGATCAGCGCCTTAGATGATGCCGTGGGAAGAATCAGGGCTAAAGTCAAAAAAGAAGGTCTGGAAGATAACACTCTAATCGTTTTTGCCAGCGACAACGGCGGTGCCGATTATACTTTCGCCACCACAAACGCGCCATTAAAAGCCGGAAAGTTTTCTCATTTCGAAGGCGGAGTAAATGTTCCGTTTGCACTTTCGTGGAAGGGAAAAATCAAACCGCATACTATTTATAAAACTCCGGTAAGTACATTAGATATTTTTGCTACAATTGCCGCGGCCATACATTCTGATTTGCCAAAAGACCGCGTTTATGATGGCGTTGATCTTGTCAATACAGTCAACGAAAATAAAGAAGTACACAAAACATTATACTGGCGATCCGGCGATGCAAAAGCCATCAGAAGCGGTGACTGGAAACTAATTATCAGCGGAAAAACGCATGAAGAATGGCTTTATAATTTAGCAAATGACAAGTCTGAAACAACAGATTTGGCTCAACAAAATCCTGAAAAAGTAAAAGAATTACATGTGGCTTTAAAAAATTGGGAAAAAGGTTTGGTAAAACCTTTATGGCCAAATCTAACGCATTATGAATTCGATTTTGGCAAACAAAAATATTTTGTTGATTTATAGTTAACATCATACAAACCCGACAGGTTTTAAAAACCTGTCGGGTTTAATTCAAAATATCTTTTAATTCGATTTTTTGAATAGCCTCCAGCNNGCTGGAGGCTATTCAAAAAAAACGAACAAATAAATAACCTAGCAGTCCCGAAGCCTCGGGATTGTTAGGATAATAAAATAATACAATGTCAACCCCAACCAAACAATTCAACATTCACGAAGACTGGACGGTCGTAATTCTCGGATTTATGATCATCGGGATTTCTCTTTTTGTTTTTCTTCCCGAAGTTCCCGTTTTCAAATGGTCAACCGGAACCGATTTATTTCATGATGTATTCGATCTTGAAAACTTAAAAGTCCTTGGATTACAGTTTTTATACCTGATTTCCATCGGAACTTTAGGCGCTTTTTTAATTGGGAAATCAGTAAAATACTTTTTATTAGGATTTCCTGTTGTTTATATCCTGACTGTTCTTGCCCTGATCATTGCCGGAAATACCGAAGTAAAAGGATTAAATCTCGAAGCTGTAATTTTCAGTTTGGCAATTGGTTTAGCGATTGGAAATTTCTTCAAACTTCCGGATTGGTTCAAGTCAGCACTTTCGACAGAAGTATTCGTCAAAATTGGATTGGTTTTACTGGGAACAAGTGTTATTTTCTCGGATATTCTAAAAGCAGGTTCTCTAGGATTAATTCAGGCTTTGGTAGTTGTTTTATCCGTTTGGTATTTTGCTTTTTGGTTGTGTAAAAAACTAAAAGTCGACGACGAATTGACCATGATGATTTCGAGCGCGGTTTCTATTTGTGGAGTTTCCGCAGCTATTGCCACTTCGGGAGCTATAAAAGGAGATTCGAAAAAACTGTCTTATGTAATCTCGATTGTGCTGGTAACCGCAATTCCTATGATGATTTTCATGCCCATAATCGCCAAATATTTCAATTTTCCCGAAGAAGTTACCGGAGCCTGGTTAGGCGGAAGTATCGATACATCGGGTGCTGTTGTGGCTTCAGGATCTTTGGTTGGCGAAACGGCTTTGAAGATTAGTACCATTGTAAAATTCTCCCAGAATGTACTGTTAGGAATAGCCGCTTTCGCGATCTCGGTTTATTGGACGTATACACACAACAATTCGGCGGAAGTTGTCGAATCAAAACCTACTTTAAGTGTTATTTGGGACCGTTTTCCAAAGTTTGTAATTGGTTTTATTGCTGCTTCTTTGCTCTTCTCTTTCCTGCTTACTGCTGAAACCAGAGATGCGGTAAAAGACAGTTTGAAGAACCTTCAGGGAATTTGGTTTGCTCTTGCTTTTACAAGTATTGGTTTGGAAACGAACTTTAAAGATTTATTGAGTAACAATAGCCGAAAACCTTTGTATGCGTTTTTAATCGCACAATTATTCAATGTGATTGTTACGCTGATTATTGCGTTTTTACTGTTTGGGAAATGATTTTTTTTTTTAAACACATAGCAATGGGAATGTAAAACCATATTTTGACAAAGTTAAAATTCAATTATTTAGACAAAAGTTACCACAATCATTGTCATCCTGAGCGAAGTCGAAGGACACACAAGTAGCTCGACAAAGTTTTGTCATTTTCTTTGCGGAGCTACTCACGGAGATCCCTCGTTCCTCGGGATGACAAAAATGAGAAATCGTTCTTATGAAACAAGTGCCTAGCCCCGATAGAAGTGGAAATCCTTTTGTGTCCGCCACGGCGGACACAAAAGATTGGAACGGATAGCGGGATTAGCTCCTAAAAAAAGATTTGGTTTTATTATAAAATCCATCCCTACAATATAATTTTCGACACTTTAAAATATCAACAATAATGAAAAAAACACTTATTACACTAAACCTTCTACTTGCTGTAGTGGCTTTAAATGCACAAAACAAAACAACTTCTGAAAAACCGAACATTATTTTAATAATGGTTGATGATATGGGCTATTCTGATTTGGGGAATTATGGTTCCGAAATTAAAACCCCTAATCTTGATAAATTAGCCATTGAAGGTTTACGCTTACGCGAATTTTACAATAACTCGATTTGTGCGCCAACACGCGGTTCTTTGCTTACTGGGCAATATCAGCACAAAGCCGGAATGGGATTTTTTGATGTTAATTTAGGATTACCGGCCTATCAGGGTTATCTCAACAAAGAATCTCTGACATTGGGAGAAGTTTTTCGTTCCGGTGGTTACAGCACTTTGCTTTCGGGAAAATGGCACGTAGGTTCTGAAGATAAAGCGCAATGGCCCAATCAAAGAGGATTTGATAAATTTTACGGCATCCTGAAAGGAGCATCGAACTATTTTGATACCAAACCTTTGCCTTTCGGGAAAACGCCTTATCCGGTAAAACTGATTCGTAATAATGAAGAATTGCATCCAAAAGATGATTCGTATTATTTTACAGATGAAATCGGGAACAATGCAGTGACTTTCTTAGACGAACAAAATAAAGAAAATAAACCGTTCTTTTTGTATTTAGCGTTTACGGCTCCGCATTGGCCATTACAGGCAAAACCCGTTGACATTGCCAAATACAGAGGGAAATTTGATGAAGGCTGGGATATTTTAAGAGAAAAAAGAATTGAAAAACTAAAAGCAAATGGCATTTTACCCGCCAATCAAACGGTTTCTGCAAGAGATCCTGAAGTGCCGGAATGGAGTAAATTAACGTATGATGAAAAGCAATTCTGGAAAGCCAAAATGGAAGTTTACGCCGCTATGGTCGATAATATGGATCAGAATGTGGGGAAAGTTCTGGAAAAGTTAAAAGCATTGAAGAAAGATAAAAACACGCTGATTATTTTTATTTCAGACAATGGTGCTCAAGGTGGTTTCAATACCTATAATCCGTTAGGAAGAGGTTTGGTAAGAAACGACGGGCCAGTTGGAACTTCGGGATCCTTTGATTATCAGGAACAAAACTGGGCGTATTTATCGAATACTCCGCTTCAGCAATACAAAAACAATATGCACGAAGGCGGATTCAGTTCGCCGTTTATTGCGTGGTTTCCCTCAAAAATAAAAGCGGGCCGAATCGATAAAGGAACGGGACATATTATTGACCTTGCACCTACTTTTTATGAATTGGCCGGAATTGATTATCCTAAGGAATACAATGGAGTACATTCAAATCCGTTAGCAGGGAAAAGTCTGTTGCCCGTTTTATTCGATAATGTTTCAGAAGTAAATCGAGGAACTCCTTTATTTTGGGAAAGAGCGGGTAACAGAGCCGTAAGAGATGGGAAATGGAAACTGGTTTCGACTTATCCTGCTTATGAATGGGAACTTTACAACATCGAAACAGATCGTGGCGAAACTACCAATGTCGCACAACAAAATCCCGCGATTGTAAACCAACTTTCGGCTGCTTATTTTGACTGGGCAGATAAAACCGGAGTGGTTGAATACAGTAAATTCAAATTGAAAACGGAGGTTATGCCTGGCGGTGCAGCTTTGAAAAAGTAACTGGTATTAATTATTTTTAATATTGAAAAAAAGCGTTTCATTTATTTGCTGTACGTTTAAATTTTTCACGCAGATTTGGCAGATTGAGCAGATTCTTTTTTTATCGTTTAAAAATTTAATCTATTGTATTGATTTTAATAGAAAAAAAATATTTTCCTTTTTTGATAGGTATAAAAACCAGATTTCGATGTTTTAAAATAAAAACTAAGGAATTTTAAAATCTGCTTAATCTGCCAAATCTGCGTGAAAATAAATACTCATTTTAAGAATCACCACAAAAATAAACCTATATTTCTATTTACTTAAAACCCTTAAAGACAGAAAAATAAGTATAAATATTTAACGTATACTTATTTTTTTGTTTTTTTTATTGAAATAAAACAAAATTCAAATCACTAGAAATCAATACATTAATACAAATTCCTATTCAATTTATAAGTTCCTTACCTCTATTCACTTAAAGAAAAATTAAAAAACTTTTGGTTTTTATTATATTAAATTTAACTTTGTCTATAGAATTAGTAGAGTTTAAAACCAAAACAACTTAATTTTGAAAACAACCGAAAGCATATCATTTTACATTCTTCCAAAAAAATATACTTATAACACTTTTTGTTATATGTGCTTCTGTTGTTAATTCCCTCACATCCTTTTCATTAAAAATCGATTTCTATCTAAAAAGAATCGGTCTTTTTTAAACCTCAACGGTTTCTTATTGAATAATACACGATCATTTTGCTGCATTTTTTGCATCAGGAAGAAGTATCACGCATAACTATAAATCATCCAAAAACAATAATTAATACGAACAAACATGACACAAATACCACTACAAAATTGCTCCTAATATTTCTGCGGCAACAGAAATAGCAAGGCTAAAAGAACCTTTATCACTCAATAAAACAATGCGCAGGACATCCAATCTTCCGTCATTTTTTAATTACAAAAAATCAATAACCAAGAATGAAAAAAAATACCAAACTTATTTTATGGATTAGCATTTTGTTCATCTCCATCGGAATAAATGCTCAAGACACAGCACCCAATATTCAATCGAAACTAAGCGGAACCATTGTAGATCAAATATCAAATCAGCCTATTATTGGCGCTTCGGTAAACATAAAAGGAACTACACACGGCGTTGAAACGGATATCGACGGAAAATTTTATTTTCAAACCGGACAAAAATTCCCTTATACTTTAATCATCAGTTACATTGGTTACAATTCTAAGGAAGTAACGGTAGACGGAAGTCCGGTGGTGATAAAACTAACGGAACAAGTTGAAAAACTAGACGAAATAGTGGTCGTAGGATACGGCACATCGGCAAAAAAAACCTTTACAGGAGCAACCTCAAAAATCGATGCGAAACAAATTGCCAATCGTCCGGCACAAAGTTTTGATCAATTGTTAGGCGGTCAGGCTTCAGGATTAAACATTGTGCAGCCCAGCGGATCATTAAACAGTACGCCGGTAATCAGAATTAGAGGAATTAACTCGATCACCAGTTCACTTTATCCTTTGGTTATTGTTGATGGTGTTACTGTTTTTACAGGAACAGCCGGAGGTGCCATTGGCAACAATCCGTTATCTGACATTAACCCAAATGACATCGAATCGATTGATGTTCTTAAAGATGCTTCGGCAGCGGCAGTTTATGGTTCACGTGCCGCAAACGGAGTTATCGTGATTACGACTAAAAAGGGAAAAAAAGGAAAAGTAAACGTTAATTATGATGTTTGGGTAAGCTGGAACAAAGCTACAAATCTGCCAAAACTTTTGAATGCCGAAGATTATGTAAGCATTAAAAACGAGGCCAGAACCAACGCAGGACTTACACCCGGTTTTGCTTTAGGTCAAAATGCTGATGGATCGACAATAGGAACCAATTGGTACGATGTGGCGTATCATACAGGAGTTTCACAAAATCATAATTTAAGCTTTTCAGGAGCAACAAATTCTACCAGTTATTTTATTTCGACCAGCTATTCCGATCAGGAAGGGATTCTAAGAACAAATGAATTTGTGCGAAAAGGAATCCGATTGAATTTTGAACATAAGCTGAACAATTCGCTGACTTTAGGAACTAATTTCTCTTATAACAACTCTGTAAATTCAGGTCCAAATTCAGGATCTTCGACACCCAATTCGATTGGTTCTTCAGCCGGAAATGCGGTTAACACACAATACATCGGTTTGCAGCCTTTAGGAAGACTTACCTATATTTTACCTTCGAATGTTTCGGTTTACAATCCTGATGGTTCTTACAACATCAATCCGAGTAACGGAAATATCGGATACGGTGCAAATAGTCCTTCTTTAGGAGTTTTTAATGCCTACAACTTGCAAACGATTTTAGATCTGGATAAAAATACTTCTGAAAATAACACTTTTATCGGAAGCGTTTATGCTGAACTTGAAATCATCAAAAACCTGAAATTCAAAACGGTTTACGGTATCAATAATTTCGTAGTAGAAAACAAGGAATTCAGAAATCCGTACAGCGGAGATGGTTTCTCTACTAAAGGAGCTGCAACAAACTCCAACACCAAATACTCGAGATCAAACTGGACCAATACCCTAACCTACTCGACTGTATTAGATCAGAAACACAATTTGAAAGTGCTTTTGGGACAAGAGAAAAATGTTCGTGAAATTGATGGTTGGGGCGCCATAAAAACAGGTTTAACAGATCCTTTCTTCACCAGTTATCAAGGCGGATTTACAACTATTGCGCCTGGTCCTTCTGTTCAGACAGAAAATGTATTGCTTTCTTATTTCAGCAGTATTGCTTACGATTATAACAAAAAATACTTGCTGAACCTTAATTTCAGAAGAGACGGATTATCTGCTTTGGCATCCGGAAATAAATGGGGAAATTTTGGCGGGGCTTCTGTAGGATGGAATGTTTCTGAAGAAGATTTTTTCAAAAGTTCCTCTATCAAAAATGTTTTAAACGCGTTTAAGGTTCGTGCGAGTTACGGAATTGTGGGTAACAGCGAATTGAACGATTATGCTGCTTTATCACAATATTCAGCAGGTACTTACGCCGGAGTTCCAACACTTAATTTTTCGCAATCCGGAAATTCAAATTTGAAATGGGAAACCAGCAAAAAGTTTGACTTCGGAATCAATTTTGGATTGTTTGATAACCGAATCACTGTTGAAGCGGATTATTACAAAAACAACATCAACGATTTGATTTTGAATGCGCCTCAGTCTTTATCACAAGGAATCCCTAACAATTCGATTGCAGCAAACGTGGGATCTTTATACAACAAAGGATTTGAACTTACTGTAAATGCCAACATTATAAATGGCAATGATTTTCAATGGAATGCCAGTTTAAATTTATCTACTATCAAAAACAAAGTGACTTCATTAGGCGGATATGGAGATATTTATCCAACGGCTTTGAGCACTTTCGGAATCCAGAATATTACCAGAGAAGGCTATTCTGTAGGATCTATTTTCGCTGTGCCAACAACCGGAGTAAATCATGAAAACGGAAATCGTGTTTACGTAAATGCCAACAACGAAGAAGTACAATACAATGCGCTTACAAAAGCTTTTACTTATCTCAACGGAAATACGGCTCCGGCAATCGATAACTATCGTGACGGACGTATTCAGGGGCCTTCGTTACCCACTTATTACGGAGGATTGAACAATAATTTATCGTATAAAAATTTCGATTTAACGATTGGTTTAACCTTTTCCGGCGGAAACAAATTGTACAATGGTACAAGATCTACATTATCAGATCAGCGTTTCTTTAATAACGGAACTTTCATCAAAGATCGCTGGACTACTCCGGGACAGGTTACAGACGTTCCTAAGTTAATTTACGGAGACAGTTTTTCAGGTGGTTTCTCGTCAAGCAACTCCGCTTATGTTGAAGACGGATCGTACTTAAAAGTAAAAAACATCATTTTAAGCTATAGAATTCCGGTAAAGAACGAGTTGGTCAACAAATACATTTCATCTGCAAAAGTGTATGCTCAGGGATCTAATTTACACACGTGGACAAAATACCGCGGTTCAGATCCGGAGATTTCCATCAACGGAAACTCCATCAATTCAGGGAAAGATCAAAACGTGCCTGCCAATTCAGTAGTATTCACTTTAGGACTTAATGTAGGTTTCTAGGCATTCATCTTAATTAAAAATAAAAACATCATGATTTTCAATTATAAAAAAAGTATACAAAAAGCCTTGATTATTACGCCATTTCTAGCCTTATTATTGGCCGGATGCAGTGATAATGCTTTAGATACTGTTCCTGAAACGAGCATTTCTACAGAAACTGCTTTCAGTACACCTGCCAAAATTCTGGCGCAGGTAAACGGGCTTTACGGTCAGTTTAGCAATCCGTCTTTATATGGCGGACGTTTCATTATTTTTAATGAACAAAGAGGCGATGAATTCAGTCAAAACGATGGTAACAATTCAACAGGCGCGAATGTTTGGAATCAGACTATTACCTCATCAGGAGATTTTGTCAACTCGGTTTGGAGCGCTGCATACACAACCATCAATTTTTCGAATATTCTGATCGATAATCTGGCAACTTCTACTGTTGTTACTGACGATTTACGTAAAAATTATATTGCCGAAGCCAAATTTGTAAGAGCCATTTCATATCTGAGTTTAGTACAAACCTATGCAAAACCTTATGCACAAAACAGCGCTGCATTGGCACTTCCGTTGCGATTAAAAGGAAATACTTCAGGCGGAATTAATGACTTTACTTTTAGCAGTGTTGCGGATGTTTATGCTCAAATCTTAAAAGATCTTGACGAAGCCGAAGTTGATTTACCGGAGAGCTATTCTACCGGAATTCTTACGGCTTCAAGAGCGCACAAAGCTACTGCGATAGCCTTAAAAACCAGGGTTTATTTAAGCAAAGGCGATTATGCAAAAGTAATTTCTGAAGCCAGTAAACTGGTTCCTGCAACAGCTCCTTTTCAATACGTTTCCGGAAGTTTGACACATCGTTTAGAACCAAATGTAGCCACCGTTTTTGGAGGTTCTTATGTAGGGAACGAAGCGATATTTTCGATTCCGTTTACAACCGCGGCAGAAGCTCCGGGATTGCAAAGCGCACTTGGCGGAAACTACTTAACTCCTGTTATTTATTTTAATACCGCAGCAATAATTGCTGATCCTGTTTATGCTTCGGCAACTTCTGCAGATGCCAGAAAAGGTTTGGTTATCACCAATGCAACCGGACAAAAACTATTGAACAAATTCAAGAAAAACGGTGCGCCTTTTACAGATTATGTTCCGGTGATTCGCTATGCCGAAGTTTTACTGAATTATGCCGAAGCAGCTGCTCAAAGTGACAATTTGCCTTTAGCACAATCTTTATTAGCAGCAGTAAGAAATCGTTCTGATGCCGCTTACGTTTTCACAACCGGAGTTGCTACAAAAGACGAATTGATTGCCACTATTTTAAACGAAAGAAGAATAGAATTAGTAGGCGAAGGATTCCGTACGCCGGATTTATTGCGACGAGTTCAGGCGCTTCCTGCCAAAACAGGAAATGCAGGCGCTGCACCAGAAGTTTTGCCAACAGCGGCCAATTATGTCTGGGCAATACCAAGTAACGAATTAGCTTATAACAAACTGGCTCCAAGATAGAATACTATTAGATATAATTATAAAAAAATAAAAATTAAACACATAGAAACATAGCTTTTAGAAACTTTAAAAAAGGCGTTTCACTCGCATTAAAAAACATAGCTATGTGTTAGAAACTAGTTTCTTTCCAATTTTCTTTTTTCTAAAAAGCCAAAAACCTATGTTTCTATGTGTTTAAAATAATTATCCTCAACAGTTCATTCACTATAGCATTTATAAAAACAAAAAAAGAAATAACGAAATGAAAACTAATTTAAAATATCTGGCTGTACTCTTCGCTACGACGATTATTAGTGCACAGCAAAAAAATACTGCCGAAAAGATTTATATCAACGGTAATATTATTACGGTTGATGCAAAAAATAGTACTGCGCAAGCTGTTGCCGTAAGTAACGGTAAAATTCTGGCGGTTGGAACGAACGCAACAATCGAAAAATTAAAAGACAAAAATACGATCGTTGTCGATCTAAAAGGAAAAACAGTAGTTCCCGGATTTATTGACGGTCACAGTCATTTTATGGGTTTATCAAGATCTACTACCGTAAATGTAGGTTCTCCGCCAATGGGAGATGTTAAAAATATTGCCGATTTGGTAAACCGTATTCAGGATTTTCAGAAGAAAAATAATGTCGCTCCAGGCGAATGGATCGATGCTTACGGATATGATCAGGATCAACTTGAAGAAAAAAGACACCCGAATAAGGAAGATCTTGACGCTGCTTTTCCTAACAATCCGGTAACGATTACAAATATCAACGGACATATGTCGGTTTCGAATTCGTATGCTTTAAAACTTTCAGGAATTGATGCCACTACAGCAAATCCTCCGGGAGGCGCGATCGAAAGAAAAAAAGGTACCAACGAACCTACAGGATTATTACAAGAAAATGCCAGCCGATTATTGAAAAGGCCAGCCAAACCAGCTCCAACTTTAGACGAGCAGATAAAAGGTTTAAAAGAGCAGCAATTGTTTTATGCCAGCAATGGTATTACAACGGCTCAGGACGGATACTCAAGTTACGAATCGGTTGAATTATTGCATAAAGCGGCAGAAAGAAACGAGTTATTTATCGATATTGAAGCTTTGCCGGGATATCCAACTTTAGAAAAAGTATTAAAAAACCCTGACTTTAAATTTGGCGTTCTAAAAAATCACTTAAAACTGGCCGGAACAAAAATGATTGCCGATGGTTCTCCACAAGGTAAAACTGCCTTTTTTAGTAAATCATATCTGGTAGAAGTGCCAGGTTGTAACCATGACGAATGTACGGGTTTCGCTAATATTACTCAGGAACAGTTTAATGATCTTGTTATTAAAGCATTCCAAAATAATGTTCGTCCGTTTGTGCATTGCAACGGAGATGCAACTATCGATATGTATCTGAAAGCGATAGAAAATGCCAATAAAACTTTAAATACGAATAGTAACGACCGCAGACCAGTGACCATTCACTCTCAGTTTGTGCGACCAGATCAGCTTGATGATTATAAAAAACTGGGAATTATTGCGGCTTTCTTTAGCAATCACGCTTTCTTTTGGGGCGATGTACACGTTCGCAATCTAGGCGCAGATAGAGCTAATTTTTTAAGCCCATTAAAAACTGCCATCAAAAAAGGAGTTGTTGCTACGAACCATACCGATTATCCGGTAACGCCTTTAAACCAGTTGTTTTTATTGTGGACATCCGTAGAAAGAAAATCCCGTTCAGGTCAGGTTATTGGCCCGGATGAAAGACTTACTCCTATCGAAGGACTGCGTGCTATCACAATTAATGGCGCTTATGAATATTTCGAAGAAAATAGCAAAGGTTCTATCGAAACCGGAAAACTAGCTGATTTAGTAGTGCTTTCTGACGATTTAACCAAAATAGATCCTTCTAAAATAAAAGACATTACGGTTCTTGAAACGATAAAAGAAGGCAAAACAGTTTTTAAAAAATAATCCATAATTAAAACTCAAAAATATGAATCAGTTCAACCTAAATCCCGCACCTGTTGTATCAATGAGAATTAAAAATACTGAAATTTCCTGGTCGAGCGAAGCTGATAAAAACGCACAGGAAAACCACAACAAAAAATTGAAAAAAAGCTTAAAAAAGAAAAGAAAAAATGATTGAAGGTAAAATTGAAACAGTAACCATTAGAACCCCGGAAAGAGTAGCAGAAATTTCCTGGTTCAATGACATTATTGGTGGAGATACAGCATATTTAGGCGTATTAGATAATGATCGCCGAAGCAGTTACGAGCATTGTCGTGAAATAACATTAGAAGCAGAAAAACTTGGATTTAGTAATATTCTTTATCCATCTGCCTATACCGTAGGGCAAGACGGATTGGCTTTTGCAGCAAGCGTTGCGCCGGAAACGAATAAGATCACGTTTTTGCTTGCGGTTCGTACGGGAGAAGTGCATCCGCCCATGTTGGCGCGAGCTATTTCTTCGTTAGATCACATGCTGAAAGGAAGATTGATCTTGAATATCATCAACTCTGATTTGCCAGGAACTCGTGAAGATCCTAATCTAAGATACCAACGATGTTCTGAGGTTATTCAGATTTTACAACAAGGCTGGACACAAGACAGAATCTCGCACAAAGGCGAAATTTATCAGTTTGATTTGCCATCAGATCCTGTAAAATCCTATCAGCAAAACGGCGGTCCATTATTGTATTTTGGAGGAACTTCCCCTGGTTCCAGAGCCGTTTGTGCGAAACATTGCGACGTGTTTTTGACCTGGCCGGAATCTGAAGAATCTATGTATGCCACTTTGAAAGAAATGAGTGAACGCGCTGCCGCAGAAGGAAGAACCATCGATTTCGGGTTAAGAATTCATGTTATCGTTCGTGAAACGCAGGAAGAAGCAAGAGCTTACGCCAAAAAATTAATCTCAAAATTCGACGAAAAACGAGGTTTAGAAATCAGAAGTCGTGGCGAAGATTCACGTTCGTTAGGTGTTTTAAAACAAGATGAATTAAGAGAAACTTCGGATGAAGAGGGTTATGTAGAAGATATCTTATGGACCGATATTGGTAAAGTTTTCTCCGGTTGCGGAAGTGGTTTGGTAGGAAGTGCTGATCAGATTATAGAAAAACTAAACCGCTACATGGATATGGGTTTCAGATCTTTTATTTTTTCCGGTTTTCCTTTGATTGAAGAAGCGAATTATTTTGCCAAATTGGTTTTACCTCGTTTACCAAATGCATCGTTACCTTATCTGCAAGGAAGAATTCCGCAGGAAACACCTACAACACCTTTGACCAATGCCGAATTGGTTTAGTTATAAAAACAAAAAATCAGAATGTCAGAAATAGAAAAAAAACAAGAATACAAAAGAGAACTCGGTCTTGCCGATGCAGCCTTATTGGTGGCCAGCGGAATGATTGGTTCGGGAATTTTTATTGTGAGTGCCGATGTTACGCGTAATGTAGGATCAGCTGGCTGGCTGATTTTAGTTTGGTTAATTGGCGGATTCATGACATTGATTGCTGCTGTGAGTTATGGCGAATTGAGCGGCATGTTTCCTAAATCGGGCGGTCAGTATATTTATCTAAAGGAAGCTTATAATCCGCTTGTGGCCTTTGTATACGGATGGAGTTTGTTTACCGTAATTCAAACCGGAACTATTGCTGCGGTTTGTGTATCGTTCTTTAAATTTCTGGCGTATTTTTTTCCGCTTTTCAGCGAAGATTTGGTCGCTTTCAGGATTGGAGATTCTTTCACCATTTCGCCGGCACAACTCTCCTCTATCGTCTTGTTGTTCATTTTAACCTACATCAATACCAAAGGCGTAAAACTGGGAAAAGTGATTCAAAAATTCTTTACCGGAACCAAATTAATAAGCTTACTAATTCTGATTGTCTTTGGGTTTATCTTTTTCAAACCCGAAGTGTGGCAGGCCAACTGGACGAATCCGTTTCATTTGCAAAAGCTAAATCCGGATGGTTCGTTTTTACAATACACCAATACACCCGCTTTTTGGGGCGCGATTGCTTCGGCATTGGTTGGAACTGTTATTAGCTATGATGCCTGGAATAATGTGACGTTTGTTTCGGATGAAATAAAAAATCCAAAACGAAATATTGGTTTGAGTCTGCTTTTAGGAACTGCCGTTGTAACGATTATTTACGTTTCGGTAAATGTAATGTTTACAGCCGTTTTACCTGTTGAAGCTATCGGAACTCCTGAAAAAGACCGCGTTGGTATTGCTGCTGCACAGGCAATTTTTGGCTCAAGCGGAACTTCGATTATTGCGCTAATGATTTTGATTGCTTCTTTTGGTTGTGCCAACGGAATGATTTTATCTGGCGCAAGAGTCTATCAAAGTATGGCAAAAGATGGTTTGTTTTTTAAGAAAACAGCGATTTTAAACCAACATTCGGTTCCTGCAAACGCACTTTGGATTCAGTTTTTTATGGCCGTGATTTTAAGTTTAAGCGGTCGTTACGGGAATTTATTAGACATGATTTCTTTTGTAGTGGTATTGTTTTACGTGATTACCATTGCCGGTATTTTTGTTTTAAGAATTAAAAAACCGCAACACGAAAGACCGTACAGAGCTTTTGGATATCCGTTTTTACCTATTATTTATATCCTTTTAGGATCGGCTTTTTGTATTTTATTAATCATTTATAAACCTACTTATACCTGGCCGGGATTAATCATCGCCGGTATCGGAATACCTGTTTTTTATATTAGAGAGAAATTTTCAAAACCAAAAACCGAAGACATTTAACCCGTTGTGCATAATTATTTAACACATAGAAACATAGCTTATGGTTACTTTAAAAAAGGCGTTTCACTTAGAATAAATCACATAGCTATGTGAAAGAAATGTATTTCTTTTTGTCTCCTTTGAGATACATAAAATCTATGTTTCTATGTGTTTAATAAATGTTGGAAGATTCGACGAATTGCTTTAAAATGTTTTAGAATACCTAATTAGATTAGTTGATTTCTCATAAAGATGTTAGTTATGAACCAAAAAACAAACCATTATGAATTCATTTTATCAAGAAATAGCAAACAACCATCAGAGTTTATTGATCCTTCCTCAAAAAAAGGTAATTCATCAGTTTATTGAAGATTTATTCTCTGTTTTATTTTCGAATACTTCAAAGCGTTTTGGAGATTTATCTATTATCAAAAACAAATTTGAAGTTTTAGAAAAGCAATTTAATGAAATCGTAATCGACTATTCATCCAAAAAAGAGGACAGTTTCGAGCAAACTCAACTATTTTTCGAAGCACTGCCTAATTTGTACAAAAAAACATTAAACGACGCCGATACGATTTTTAGAAAAGATCCCGCCGCAAAATCTATAGAAGAAGTTTTGTATGCTTATCCCGGATTTTTTGCAATTGCCGTTTACCGGTTTTCACATCAAATTTGGAATCAGGATTTAAAACTTCTGGCACGAACTTTTTCTGAATATGCGCATATCAAAACCAGTATCGAAATTCATCCCGGCGCGCAAATAGGTAATGATTTCGCTATCGATCACGGAACCGGAATTGTAATAGGCGAAACCACGATTATTGGCGATAATGTGCAAATCTACCAAGGCGTTACATTGGGCGCTTTGAGTGTAAAAAAGGAAGAAGCTTTTATAAAGAGGCATCCTACGATTGAAAACAATGTTATTATTTATTCGAATAGTACGATTCTGGGCGGGCAAACTGTTGTGGGAAGGGATTCTATCATTGGAGGCAATGTCTGGCTGACGTATACGGTTCCGTCAAATTCTGTGGTGTATCATAAAAATGAGATTAAAGTGAAGGATAATAATCCGTTTCCGGAACCTATTTTTTATTCGATTTAAAATGGTTTAAACCATGTAAGGAATATTTGAACCATATAAGTAATGTAAGAACATATAAAAGGTCTTGTAAAATCTAACCGTAATCTTGTCATCCCGAGGAACGAGGGATCTCCGTTAGTAGCTCGAAAAAGATTGGCGATTTTATTTGCGGAGTTTCTTGCGTTCCTTCGACTTCGCTCAGGATGACAAAAATGAGTAGAATCATTGGCGTAAAACTTTGACAAAGTTGTCGAAATCAAAGTATTCTTTTTCACATCGCTATGAGTTTTATTCTAAGTGAAACGCCTTTTTTAAGCACAACTAAAAGCTATGTCCCTATGTGTTTAAAAAAATAACAGTTAAAAAAAGCAACATGAAATATCAAAATATACTACAAACCATAGGCAATACACCCCACGTAAAACTCAACAAGATTTTTCCGGAGCATCAGGTTTGGATCAAAATTGAAAAGTCGAATCCGGGGGCGAGTATCAAAGACAGGATTGCATTGGCGATGATTGAAGATGCCGAACAAAAGGGACTTTTAAATCCTGATTCGATTATTATAGAACCTACTTCGGGAAATACAGGAATAGGACTTTCGCTGGTTGCTGCAGTAAAAGGATACAAAGTAATTCTGGTAATGCCGGAATCGATGAGTGTCGAAAGACGAAAAATCATGAATGCTTATGGTGCCGAATTTGTTTTAACGCCAAGAGAAAAAGGAACTTCGGGCGCAGTAGAAAAAGCGAAAGAATTAGCCTTATCAACTCCTAATTCATTTTTGCCTTTTCAGTTTACGAATCCGGCAAATGTTGAGATTCATGAAAAAACAACGGCTCAGGAAATTCTGCAGGATTTTCCGGAAGGTATCGATTACCTCATCACGGGAGTTGGAACGGGCGGACATATTACGGGAGTTTCTAAAATTTTGAAACAACATTTTCCTAATCTTAAAACCTACGCGGTCGAACCTGCCTTATCACCGGTTTTAAGCGGAGGTTCTCCTGCCCCACACCCTATTCAGGGCATTGGCGCGGGATTTATTCCTGAAGTTTTTAATCGGGATTATATTGATTTGGTGATTCCGGTTGAAAAGGAAGATGCTTTTTATTTTGCTAAAAGGTTACCCAAGGAAGAAGGAATTTTTGCGGGAATTTCGACGGGAGCTTCTTTGGCAGCAATAGCAAAGCAAATCAATAAAATCCCGAAAGATGCTGTTGTTTTGACTTTTAATTATGATAGCGGAGAACGATATCTTTCGGTTGACGAGTTATTCGATCCGCTTTCATAATTCTGTAATACAACAAATTACATATTATTTCACATTAAAATAAACAACATTTACTTCTGATATTTTTATTTTTAACATAAATTTACTGATACGCTTAAATAGTGTTTTTTACGAATAAAATTCTTAAAAAAGTGTACCAAAAATAAATTAACCATTAAACCTTTAAAGCCATGGCTGAACAAAAACAACAACAAACAGCATTAGGAGATGTTGCAGCAAGACAATTAGCAATTGCAACACGTACGGTCCCTCAAATTGGGACAATTTCACCACGTTGGCTCACACATCTTTTACATTGGACACCAGTAGAATCAGGTGTATTTCGTTTGAATAAAGTAAAAGACGGAAGCCATATCGAAGTCGATTGTTCGGCACGTGACGAAAGAGTTTTACCAAATACTTTCGTAGATTATATCGATAATCCAAGAGAATACAATCTGGCAGCAGTACAAACGATTGTAGATGTACACACCAGGGTTTCTGACTTGTACAGCAAACCATACAATCAAATTTCTGAACAATTACGTTTGGCTATTGAAACGATCAAAGAACGTCAGGAAAGCGAATTAATCAACAATAAAGATTATGGTTTGTTGAGTAATGTTGCAAAATCTCAAATCATTAAAACCAGAACTGGCGCACCAACTCCGGACGATTTAGACGAATTGCTGACAAAAGTGTGGAAAGAACCTGGATTTTTCTTGTTGCATCCTTTAGCGATTGCTGCTTTTGGCCGCGAATGTACACGTCGCGGTGTTCCTCCTCCTACAACGTCTTTATTTGGATCTCAGTTCTTGACATGGAGAGGTATTCCGCTTATTCCATCGGATAAATTACCAATCGTAAACGGAAAATCGAAAATTATCTTATTGCGTACGGGCGAAAGCCGTCAGGGTGTTATCGGATTGATTCAACCGGGATTACAAGGCGAGCAATCACCAGGATTATCAGTTCGTTTTATGGGAATCAATGAAAAAGCAATTGCATCTTACCTGGTCTCTCTTTATTGCTCATTGGCAATTTTGGTCGATGATGCTATTGCAGTTCTTGAAGATGTAGAAATAGGAAAGTACCATGAGTATAAATACTAACCACGAAGGTTTACCCAACATTGAGGATTTGCAGCTTTTGGCGAACGAATTGTTCAAGTCATTACCTAATGAATTTCCTAAGGAAATTTCGTTAAGTCCTGATCGAAATGAACATCCGCGTGCGACAAAAATTGCAGAAACTTTGTTGAATACCGGGAATTTAAGTGGTAATAGCGCGACAAATCTTCCGTTACAGGATGTAGCAACACCACCTTCCGGTGCGCCTGCATTTAGTGGCTTTGGAGCGTCGCCCACTGTTGCCAATTATGGTTCAGGAGCTTCGGCTTTATATCCTAATGCCGGAGCCGGATTTGATCCTCAAAGTGGCGTTTCTCCTTCGGGAATTCCACACGGAAACAATGTCAATGTCAACAATCCGCAAACGGGTTTTCATGATGTCAATTTCAAGAATGGCGGAACGGCACAATCGAATGAAGAAAACCTCTTTTCGCAATTGCTTTTAAATAATAATTATCTGCCTTTTCAAACGGAAAGTTCTTCTTTTGAAACCGAATTAAAAGAGGCATTATCTTTTGTGGATACCAACTTTACAAAGCGTGTTGATTTTCCGTTGAACGGAAATGAAATACCGAATTCGTATTATTTTTTAGAACAAAATCCGTTTGCTTTTGATCAGAGAAATTCAAATTTAATTGTTGGAAATACTTTCGAAAAGCCAGATTTTGGGAATGTCTCAGGTTCTCGTTTTGATGCTAATCTGATCAAAAAAGATTTCCCTATTCTAAGAGAAACTGTAAACGGAAAACCTTTAGTCTGGTTTGATAATGCGGCTACGACCCAAAAACCACAATCGGTTATTGATCGTATTGCGTATTTCTACGAACATGAAAATTCGAATATCCATCGTGCAGCACATGAACTTGCAGCACGTGCCTCTGATGCTTATGAAGCCGCCCGTGAGAAAGTAAAAACGTTTTTGAATGCCAGTTCTGTAAACGAAATTGTATTTGTTCGTGGTGCTACAGAAGGGATCAATCTGGTCGCTCAAAGTTGGGGCGATCATAATCTGGTTGCCGGAGACGAAATCATTGTGAGCAATCTGGAACATCATGCGAATATTGTTCCGTGGAAAAGATTGGCGGATAAAAAAGGCTTGAAATTAAGAGTAATTCCCGTAGACGATGACGGACAAATTTTGCTGGATGAATATTCTAAACTACTAAATTCTAAAACCCGTTTGGTTGCTTTTACACAAGTTTCAAACGCATTGGGAACCGTAACTCCTGCAAAAGAAATTGTAAAAATGGCACATGCTGTTGGAGCAAAAGTTTTAATTGACGGAGCACAATCGGTTTCGCATATGAAAGTGGATGTTCAGGATTTAAATCCGGATTGGCTGGTTTTTTCAGGACATAAACTTTTTGGTCCAACGGGAATTGGCGCTTTATACGGAAAAGAAGAATTGCTAAACGAAATGGAACCGTACCAAGCTGGTGGAAACATGATTCAGGATGTGACTTTTGAGGAAATAAAATACCACAAAGCCCCGAATCGTTTTGAAGCCGGAACCGGAAATATTGCTGATGCCATTGGTCTTGGTGCTGCAATAGATTATGTTACCAAACTTGGTATTGACGCTATCGGACAATATGAACATCAGTTATTAGATTATGCAACAAAATTGCTAAAAGAAATTCCGGGTGTGAGACTGATAGGAACGGCGAAAAATAAAGCAAGTGTACTCTCTTTCAATTTACAAGGCTATACCAATGATCAGGTGGGTCAGGCTTTGAACAAAGAAGGTGTTGCAGTAAGAACCGGGCATCATTGCGCGCAGCCTATTTTGCGACGAATGGGAGTCGAAACTACTGTTCGTCCGTCTTTGGCTTTTTATAATACTACAGAAGATGTTGATACTTTCATCAAAACTTTGTGGGAACTTAAAAAAGTTAGATTTTAAAATAAAATAGAGAAATGTCTTGTACATCTTCTTGAAGAAATAATTACTTTTTTTGATATTTTAAGTAATTATAGCCAAAAGCGATTGTTTTCGAACAGTCGCTTTTTTACGTTAAAGCCGATTTTTTTTTCACACAATTATCAAACAAAACAAAGAATGACTAAAATTAAATCAACTTAATTGTTAAAACACCAAAACAAAAACAGTTAAAAAATCAAAAGCATTACACAATAAGCAACAAAGAGTATTTATTTTTATAATAAAAGATAAATACAGACACAAATGTTACAAATAACACAAAAGCACACAACATAGTTACGTCTAATGTTAAAAACATAAGGATTATTAACATAAATTTAAGACATTTGAGAGAACTAATCCAAACATTAAACAAAATGAAAATTAACTTAAAGCATTTTTTGTGGCTTTTGTTGGTATTATTTGTGCAAGTGGCCAATGCACAAGGAGGATCTATTTCTGGTAAAGTTACAGATGCAAAACGAGTACCTATTCCTGGAGTAAATATTATCCTAAAAGGAACAAAAATCAGTACTCAGACTGATTTTGACGGAAATTTTAAAATAGCAGCCAGTAAAGGTGATATTTTAATTGTGAGTTATGTAAGTTTTGCAACTGTTCAGGTTGCTGCATCAAATTTAATGACAATTGAATTAGTAGAGACGCAAAACGAACTTGAAGCTGTTCTGGTAGTAGGTTACGGAACACAAACTAAAAGAAACTCAACTGATAATATTGCCCGTGTCACTACAAAAGATATTCAGCAAATACCGGTTTCAAATCTGCAAAATGCCTTAGTAGGTAAACTTGCCGGTGTACAGGTAACGCAAACAAATGGTAAAGTCGAGGGCGGAATTAATATTAGGGTACGTGGTGCCGCGAGTATTAGCGCAGGAAGCCAGCCGTTGTATGTGCTTGACGGCATCCCGTTAATCAACGATGATGAATCCAGTAACGGGGCTCCAACAAACCCATTACTGACTTTAAGTACAAGCGAAATTGAATCTATAGATGTTTTAAAAGATGCTTCTTCAGCAGCCATTTATGGTGCACGTGGTGCAAACGGAGTAGTCATCATTACCACTAAAAAAGGAAAAGACGGAAAAGGCACTTTCTCTATCAATTTTTCACAAGGGGTTAGCGAAGCAACTCATAAAAAGAAATGGCTAAATGCTACACAATATGTAGAATTACTACAGGAAGCCGGAAGAAATGTCAATGATCTTGAATCTGTAGAAGATGAATTCGATTATTTAGCACAAGGAACAGACTGGAGAAACGGTGAGGTAAATACCGACTGGCAAAAAGAAGCTTTAAAAACCGGTTATACTACTGATGCTGATTTTTCGGTTTCCGGAGGCGATGACAAAACAAAATACTTTTTCTCCGGTTCTTACAATAAAACAATCGGAATTGTAGACAGCAATAGTCTGGAAAGATTGACTGCAAGAAGTAACTTATCACACAAAGTATCAGAACGTTTTACGGCCGGAATGAATATTGGTTTTTCAAGATCGGCAATTGACAGGGTTCAGGATGATAATGCATTTACAACGCCATTACAATCTGTTGCACAGGCGCCTATTTCGCAAGCCAGATTAGCAGACGGAACTCCAAATCCGAATACAGAATATGCCAATTATCTTTTAGCCAAAGACAATAGTTTCTGGAAAACAATCATGAGAAGGGTAACAGGAAAAGTATTTGGTGAATTAAAAATTCTAAGATCTTTAAAATTCAACTCTGATTTTTCATACGATCTCTTAAGTCAGACGGAAGATTACTGGCAAGGAAAAAACGCACCCTTTATGGCGACTGACGGTGCTGTATTTGCAACCTCTGTAAATACTGAAAATTATGTTTTCAGTAACTATTTTACTTTCGATAAAACATTTGCAGAAAAACACACTATAAATGCCGTTGCCGGTATGGAATTCAACAAATACAACAGAAGATATCAGGATGTACAAAGTATTTATTTTCCTAACGATAATTTCCAGACCGTTGATGGCGGGGCTGAAGTGAATGAGGGTCACGGAAGCGAAACTGATTATGCTTTTGTTTCTCAATTTGGAAGATTAAATTACAGCTATGATGGCAAATATCTTTTTAAAGCCAGTATCCGTCGTGATGGTTCGTCCCGATTTGGAAAAAACAACCGATTCGGAATTTTCCCTGCATTCTCGGCAGGTTGGATAATGTCTCAGGAAAGTTTCTTAAAAGACAATCCCGTTTTGACCTATTTAAAATTAAAAGGAAGCTGGGGAAAACTAGGAAATGCTGAAATTGGAAACTTTGCTTCACGACAATTGTACCAGACAAATCCTTATAATCTAAAATCAGGATTAACATTTGACCAACCCGGAAATGATGATCTTACCTGGGAAAAATCAACTCAAACTGATGTTGGTATCGAAATTGGATTCTTAAACAAAATTACTTTTGAAGCGGATTATTATCAAAAAGATACTGACGGATTACTTTTTGATGTACCACTTCCTAAAAGTGCGGGCGCTGGTACCACCGGAACTATCAGCAAGAATATCGGAAAAATCAGAAGCAATGGTTTCGAGTTTACTTTAAACACTAAAAATATTGAAACAGAAGAATTCAAATGGAATACGAGTTTTAATATTACAACCAATCAATCTAAGGTAAAATCGCTTCCCAACAATAATACAGATATCATTTCAGATTATACAATCAACAGAGTGGGCGAAAACATTTCTTCGTTTTACTTAGTGCAATATGCAGGAGTTGATTCACAAAACGGAGATGCTCTTTTTGTAAAAAATACCAGAAACGCAGATGGTAGTATTGATAAAAGTACCACTAATGATTACAGCGAAGCTAAAAGAGTTATTTCAGGAAATCCGTTCCCAACTTTAATGTCAGGTTTAACCAATACAATCCTGTACAAAGGCGTTGATTTTACCTTTACTTTTCAGGGAGAATGGGGAGCCAGTATTTATAATTCAGCGGGAATATACCAATCAGCAGCGGCAGATTATTTTGATAATCAAACTGCTGATCAGTTAAATCGCTGGCAAAAACCGGGAGATATCACCAACGTGCCCCAGGCAAGGTTTGGAGGTTCAAACGGAACGCAGAATTCTACACGTTACTTAGACAAATCAGATTTTATTCGTTTAAGAAATGTCACCATAGGATATTCCTTGCCTAAAAAGACTGTAAACAACATGGGAATGAGCAATCTAAGAGTCTACGTTACTGCTGTGAACCTGCTTACTTTTACGAATTATAACGGGACTGACCCGGAAGCAAGAAGAGATGACATTAGCAGAACCAGCCCAAGAGTAGGAGAAGATTTTTACTCAGCTCCGCCAGCGAGAACAATTGCGATGGGAGTAAATATTAATTTTTAAAACGAACAAAATGAAAGCAAATAAAATAATCTTATATATATTTTTCGTAGCCCTTTTTGCAAGTTGCGAAAATGAACTGGATATAGACCCTAAACAAACTGAAGATGCTTCTATCACACTTGGTACAGAAGGCGGTATCACCAATATACTTACCGGAACTTACGCTCTGGCAGCTAATGGAAATGCTTATGGAGGAAGAATTTTAGTTTACGCGGATTTATTAGGCGTTAGTGGCGCACTAAACACCACTGATCTTAGATGGAGAGGAACTTACGGAGAGTTGAGACAGATGTACATCAAAACAATGTTATCAGACAACGTTATTATTGAAGGAACTTATTCCAGATGTTACGAGATAATCAATGCTGCAAATACGGTAATCGAAAATGTCGACAAAGTAAAAGATCCTGACAAACAAACCCGAATGATTGGTGAGGCCAGTTTTTTAAGGTCCCTGGCTTATTTTGACCTTGTTCGCTTTTTTGCAAAACCTTATGTAAGTGGTCAGCCAAATACGCAATTAGGAGTTGTGATCAGACCCAATGCTATTTATAATTTTAATGTAGATCTTTCAAAAGAAAGAAGTACTGTTGATGAAGTTTACAAAGTAATCATAGACGGCTTAAACGTTGCCTACACTAATCTTCCTGCTGATAATAGTTTTTATGCTGATAAATATGCCGCAAAAGCATTATTGGCCAGAGTTTATCTGCAGCAAGGCAATTATGCTGAGGCAAGAGATGCAGCAAATGATGTGATCGAAAATAGCGGTCACGGATTATCTCAAACTTATGCCGCAGCCTTTAATCATGATACAGATCAGACTGAAGATGTATTTGCTATACAAATTACAAAACAAACCGGATTAAACGATGCCAACACCTTTTATCAGTCTGAAGATAATGGAGGCCGTGGTGGTGATTTTTCTATCAGAGATCATTATTTAGAAAAATTCAGCAGCCCTGATGACCGGGCGACTTTTAATTATGAGAATGAAGCAAACGGCAGAATATTGACTTCTAAATTTACAGATCAATTTTCTGATGTGAGTATTATTCGATTGGCCGAAATGTATTTAATAAGAGCAGAAGCAAATCTCAGACAAGGAACAGCGGTTGGAAATACGCCTCTTGATGACATTAATACAATCCGATCTAGAGCAAATGCAGACGATTTATCAGCTGTGACAATAGACGATATTTTACTGGAACGCGAATTAGAATTAGGAATGGAAGGTTTCTTAATTCACGATATCAAACGAACGAAACGCTCTATTGATATTAGTGAGAATGGCGACGGATCAAGTTTACTGCTTTATGATGCCAATAATCTGGTATTCCCTATTCCGTTGAGCGAAACTGATGCGAACAAAAAAATCACTCAGAATCCGGGATATAGTAACTAATACAAAACACTTTATAAATGAAAAAACCATTCCGCCTTAACGGAATGGTTTTTCTTTTTTACATTTCGATGTAATTTATAGTAATGCTTCAACAGCTGGCGACATTATTTTTGAATTTGTCATAGACAAAGTAAGCTGATCAGAATATCCTAAGAAAAAGGCATCCAATATTTCCTGAAATACAGGATGAGCTCCTTCAACCTGAGAAAAAAGAGTCATCGACGAACATAATTTACGGGCGTCTAAATCCCCAAAAATACCCTCGGCAGATTTTCTTTTAAACGTTAACAGAATTTCTGAAATCTCAATAAGGTGTTTGGCTAAAACAGGATGATCAAGATATTCTTTTGCTTCGTTAAGATTAGCAATCGCATAATATTTTGAGATATTACTTGTTCCCAATCCTTTTAATTGCGGGAAAATAAACCACATCCAATGTGTTTCTTTTTTCCCTTTTTTAATTTCGGAAAGAGCGGTCAGATACAGTTTATTCTGTGCTTCTAAAAAACGCGTTATATCATTATTTGAGTAAGCCATTATAGTAAAATTGTGTTTTAATAATTAATAAAAACCGTTTGGTTCTTTAAACATGTCATTCAATTTAAAATCAGATAAACAATCCTCTTTTTGAGATTCGATTTTAATTCTGTTTTAAAGACATTCAAAACTACTTATCATCCCGCTCAATTAATTATACAATTCGTTACGTTTGTTATATAATTTATCTTCTAAGGTTAAAACAAAAAAAAAGCTGCAAGAAGGATCTTGCAGCTTTGTTGTTTTTATATAGAAAACTGAAAAAAGTTTCTAGTCTCTAAAGTCATTTAATGATTTCTCTATAATTTCAAGACATTCCTGAATCTGAGCTTCTGTCATCACCAATGGCGGTGCTAATCTGATTTTATTACCGTGAGTAGGTTTTGCCAATAATCCGTTATCTCTGAATCTTAGGCAAATTTCCCAGGCCAGATCAGAGTCTTCGCCACAATTAATTACGATTGCATTCAATAAACCTTTTCCGCGAACGAGTGTAATCAGGTTATTTCGCTCCGCGATTTCGTTTAGGCCTTTTCTTAAAATGATTCCCAAACGTTCTGCATTTCCGGCCAGATTTTCGTCTTTAATTACTTCAAGCGCAGCAATTGCAACTGCTGCGGCAACAGGATTTCCACCAAAAGTCGATCCGTGCTGACCCGGTTTAATCACATTCATAATTTCGTTATTACACAAAACAGCCGAAACCGGATAAACTCCGCCAGAAATGGCTTTACCTAAAATCAAAATATCAGGCTGAACATTTTCATGATGTACCGCTAATAATTTTCCGGTACGTGCGATTCCAGTCTGAACCTCATCGGCAATAAACAATACATTATGTTTTTCACACAATGCTTTTGCTTTCGCTAAATATCCTTCAGAAGGTACATAAACCCCTGCTTCACCCTGAATTGGCTCTACTAAAAATCCGGCAATATTTTTTGATGATTCTAAAACTTTTTCAAGAGCCTCAAGATTATCATATTCAATTTTTATAAATCCTTCTGTAAAAGGTCCGAAATTTTTACGGGCCCCTTCATCATTAGAAAATGAAATAATTGTAGTGGTTCTTCCGTGAAAATTATTCTCGCAAACAATAACCTGCGCCTGATTTTCCGGAATCCCTTTTACTTCATACGCCCATTTTCTACATACTTTAAGAGCCGTTTCAACAGCTTCTGCTCCGGTATTCATTGGCAGCACTTTATCAAAACCAAAATACTTCGTTACATATTCCTCATACTCCCCTAATTTATCGTTATAAAAAGCACGTGATGTCAAAGTTAGTTTCTGTGCCTGATCTACCATTGCTTTCACAATTTTCGGATGGCAATGTCCTTGGTTTACTGCAGAATAAGCCGATAAAAAATCATAATATTTTTTTCCGTCTACATCCCAAACATATACTCCTTCTCCTCGTTCTAACACAACTGGAAGCGGATGATAATTATGAGCTCCGTATTTATTTTCTTTTTCGATCAAAACCTCAGATTTTGACGAAAGGGATTTTTCAGTATGAATCATGATTTATTTATTTAAAGTACAAAAGTATTAAAAATTATTCATTACCAAGGCACAAAATATCTATTTTGACTTTTAAAAACCATTATTAAAGTCAAAAACAACATTTTTCACGACATAAAAAATCAATTGTTTTAATTTAATGACATCCCGACATTCCCTTTTATTGAAAAAAATAGTTACTTTTATAAATGTAAAAACTGAATTTAACACAATTTAAGAGAATGGATATATTAGACGAATTTGATATCAGCATCATTAAAGAATTAGAGAAAGACGGCAGAATGGCTTTTTCTGCAATTGCAGCTAATTTGAAAATATCAAATACAATGGTGCACCAACGCATTAATCGAATGATGGAGCAAGGTATCATTGGCGGAATAAAACCCATTATTCAGGAAAAGAAAATTGGTTTCGACTGGGCTTCTTTTACCGGAATTACCTTAAATAAAGACTCCGATTCTGATCGCATTATCCAGGCATTAAAAGATATTCCGGAAATTACAGAGTGCTATTATGTAACGGGTTCGTTTACACTTTACATCAAAATCGTTGCAAAGAATCACGAACATATGCGTAAAATCCTTTATGAAAAAATCGACAATATTCCGGGTATCGCCAAAACCGATTCAATTATTGAGTTGGGTTGTGCTTTTAAACGAAATATTACTTTATAATCATTTTCTAATCTAAAAAATATGCGTTTACGAATACTGCTTTTATTTACTTTGCTTTGCTGTAAATCATTGTTGTTTTCGCAAACGACCGTTCAAAACCCGTCTAAAAGTGATTTCTCTCCGGCATTAACTATTTTAGCTTCAGATTCGCTTCAGGGCCGAAAAGCTAATGGAAAAGGCGGCAGTTTAGCTGCTTCTTATGTATCCTCTAAAATGCATTCTTACAAGCTGAAAGCTTACAATTATTTCGAAGATTATTTTCAAATATTTGAAATTGAAGAACATGCCGTAAAAAAAACATCTTTACAAATCAAAAAAAGAAATCATAAAACAATTTCCCTTTCTCCTGACAAAGATTTTGAAGTTACTCCAACAACAAATTCCATTCAAAAAAAACAAGTTGACGTAGTTTTTGCATCTTATGGTCTAGATGTCCCAAAAGAAAACTACGACGATTATAAAAACTTAGATGTAAAAAACAAAATTGTGGTGGTTTTAAGCGGATTCCCAGACGATCAGGATACCACTTCTTCAACTTATAAAAAATTCAAAAACATATTTCCGGAAGAAAATGATCTGGAAGAAACCAAACTAAAAACCGCAATTAGTAAAGGTGCGATTGCTTTAATCATTATCGAAACAAGAGAAAATTTTAAGCCTCAGAACAAAGAAAATGAAGTTTTTCATTCTTTAGAAAATACAACTACGACATCGATTCCTGTTTTTAAAATTAGCAAAAAAACAGCAGAAACTCTTTTTCCGAAAAGTGACATTCCTTTAAAAAATGACCTAGCTTCTACTCTATTAAAAAATGTAAAAATCAATTTTTCGATAGAATTAAAACATGAAACCTCTTATGTTGGAAATGTTTTAGGGCTTATTCCCGGAAAAGACACTACAAAAACTATTATTATTGGAGCGCATTATGATCATTTGGGAATTAAAAATGATTCGATCTATAACGGTGCAGATGATAATGCATCCGGAACTTCGGGCATGCTGGCTTTGGCCAAAAAATGGTCAGAATCAAATATAAAACCCGAATATAATATTCTTTTTGCAGCATGGACTGCCGAAGAAATGGGCCTCTTAGGAAGTGAATATTTTGTTCAGAATTTTGATTTCAAAAAACAAAAAATCTTGCTTGCTATTAATATGGATATGATTTCAAGAAGTGCTCCTGAAGACAAAACACATCGAATGCTGAGCATTGGAACCCAAAAGGAAACCGAATACCTAAAGAAAATTGCCAGCGAAAGCAACGCCAGACTCCAAAATCCATTTACGCTCGATTTATGGGAAACTGATGGGCATTCCGGAAGCGATTATGCATCGTTTACCGCAAAAGGAATTCCGGTAATGACTTTTTTTAGCGGTTTTCACGAAGATTATCATACGCCCCGGGATAAAGTTTCAAAACTAGATTTAGATAAAATACAGGACGTTTTATTTATAGTCAATAATTCTGTTTTAAAATTCATAGAAAATCAGCCTAACTAAACCAAAATAACCATGAAAAACCAACTGCTTTTTACATTTTCATTTCAAAAATACTGTTTGCTTTTATTCTTATTCAGCAGTTATTTTATGCAGGCACAAACACCAAAAGGAAAGTTATTTATTATTGGCGGCGGAGACCGATCTGATAATTTGATGAAACAAGTTTTGAGTGTCGCTGAATTATCTAAAAAAGATTATATCGTGGTTTTACCTATGTCGAGCGAAGAGCCGGACAGTTCGTTTATTTTCTTTAAAACACAAATGGTAAAATTAACATCCAACCCAATTGTGATGCTCAATTTCAACAAGGAAACAGCGCAAAATAAAGTATTGGCCGATTCGCTGCAAAAAGCAAAACTGATCTTTATAAGTGGCGGCGATCAGGTTCGTTTTATGAATGTAGTGCAAAACACTCCAATAAAAACCGCCATACAAAAAGCCTACGAAAACGGCAGCACTATTTCAGGAACAAGTGCCGGAGCAGCTGTAATGTCTGAAAAGATGATTACCGGAAATCAGAAATTGCAAAAAGAATATTCCGGAACTTTTGATAATATCCGATATGATAATCTGGAAACTTCTGAAGGTTTGGGATTATTGAAAACAGCCGTTATCGATCAGCATTTTTTAAAGAGAAACCGTTACAATCGTTTACTTTCTGCTTTAGTTGAATTCCCAACCCTAACAGGAATTGGAATTGATGAAGCAACGGCAATTATAGTTCGAAACAATCAGATAGAAGTAGCCGGAGAAAGCGAAGTAATCGTAGTCAGAAATCCAAAAGGAATTTTGAAAGCAAAACACCATAACCTGATTTCCATCGAAAGTCTTCAAATGAGTATTTATACCGCAGGGCAAAAATTTAATATCAAATAATCATGTTCAATTACCATAAAATAATACAATTCACCTTTGTTTTTTGTTGTGTGAATTTTCAGATTTCTGCACAAAAAATCAATACAAAAGAGGTTGCCCGTCTGGAAAAATCAGCACAACAGGTTTCGATTATCAGAGACAAATGGGGAATTCCGCATGTTTACGGAAAAACTGATGCTGATGCTGTTTTCGGATTATTGTATGCACAATGTGAAGACGATTTTAAACGTATTGAAATGAATTATGTCGAAAAATTGGGACGCCTTTCAGAAATAAAAGGAGAATCGGTTTTATACAATGATTTAGAAATTCGCCTTTTGATAGATACTGAAGAAGCAAAATCAGATTATAAAAAAGCACCACTTTGGCTAAAAAAATTATTGAACAGTTATGCCGATGCCATCAACTTTTATCTTTACAAACATCCTGAAGTAAAACCTGCACTTTTAACGCATTTTGAATCGTGGTTCCCACTATTGTGGACAGACGGAAGTATTGGCGCCATAAGTACTGCCGATCTTTCAACAGGAGAATTAAAGGCTTTTTATTCCGGTAATAATGATAAAGTAGCGTATGTAGAAAGAGAAAAAAATGTACAAACCGGCTCCAATGGTTTTGCCTTCTCACCTTCAAAAACCGCTGACGGCAACGCTATTTTATACATCAATCCGCACACTACTTTTTACTTTAGACCAGAAGTACAGATCACAAGCGAAGAAGGCCTGAATGTGTACGGAGCCGTAACCTGGGGACAGTTTTTTATTTATCAGGGTTTTAATGAAAATTGCGGCTGGATGCATACCTCATCAAACGTTGATGTTGCCGATATGTATGCGGAAAAAATCATAAATAAAAAAGGAAAATTATTTTATGAATTCGATAAAAAGCTATTGCCTGTTATTGAAAAAGAAATCACAATAAAATATACTGAAAACGGAAAAGTAATTCCTAAAAAATTCAAAACGTATTTTACCAACAACGGTCCGGTTATGGCGAACCGTGACGGAAAATGGATCAGTTTAAAATCGAACAATCGTTCGATGACCAGTTTGATTCAGAGTTGGGTGAGAACAAAATCAACGAGTTTTGATGACTATAAAAAAGCGATGGATCTAAAAGCCAACACCTCTAATAATACCGTTTATGCTGATAACAAAGGAAACATTGCCTACTGGCACGGTAACTTCATACCAATACGGGATAAAAGCCTCAATTGGGCAAAAGTGGTCGACGGATCGATTTCATCCACACAATGGAAAGGTTTACATGAAGTAAACGAAACGGTTCATGTTTATAATCCGGTAAATGGCTGGCTGCAAAATTGCAATTCGACACCCTATTCTGTAGCCGGAGAAAACAGCCCGAAAAAAGAAAATTACCTGCCTTATATGGCGCCTGATGGAGAAAATTTCAGAGGAGTAAATGCGGTTCGTATTTTCAGTAAGGGAGATCATTATACTTTAGACAAAGTAATCGCTGACGGATATGATACCAAATTATCGATTTTTGAAATTCTGATTCCGAGTCTGATTGCTGTTTTCGAAAAAAACATAAAACCATCAGATCCGGAATATGCAGCATTAATTGAACCTATCTCTATCTTAAAAAAATGGGATTATTATGCCAAAGAAAATTCGGTAGCTACTACATTAGCCGTAGAATGGGCGTACAAATTAGACCCGATTATCTTAAAAGCTTATATCGATGAAGGCGAATTGGATCAGGTACAGAACACTAAAAATTTCGCTGCAAATGCCTCCGTAAAACAAGTTATACCTCAGTTACAGGACGTTTTAAAAAATTTAAAATCAAACTGGGGAACCTGGCAAGTAGCGTGGGGAGAAATCAACCGTTTTCAGCGTTTAAATGGTGATATAGATCTAAAATACGATGACGCAAAACCAAGCTTACCCATTGCTTTTGGTCCTGGTTCGTGGGGAAGTTTACCTTCTTTTAAAAGCAGTTACCAAAACGATTCCAAAAAACGGTATGGCTACAATGGCAATAGTTTTGTTTGTGCAGTAGAATTTGGCCCAAGAATAAAAGCTAAATCATTATTGGCAGGCGGAAACAGCGGAGATCCAAATTCAAAACATTTTAATGATCAGTCTGAAATGTATCAAAAAGGAGCATTTAAAGAAGTGTTGTTTTACAAAGAAGACGTGATCAAAAATGCCGAAAAAACCTATCATCCCGGCGAATGATTTTTTACTTGTAAATTAACTTAGAAACCTCGGAAGAAATACATTCCGAGGTTTTTTTGTAACATTTTATTTCAGATATTTGTTAAAAATTGTAAAACTATGAAAAATCTATCCTTTCTTTTGTTTGCTTCTATTTTGTTTTCTAACGCTATAAATGCACAACTAAAAGCTGTAAAATATACAGACGGTTCTCAGGCATTAAATGGATTATTTATAAAATCTGCTAAAAAAAGCAGCCAGAATCCGGGCATTTTACTTTTACCAGCCTGGTTGGGAATCGATAAAGCGTCGAAGGATATCGCAGAAAATTTATCAAAACTAGGCTATAATGTCTTCATCGCTGATATTTATGGAGAAGGAAACTACCCTACAAACACTGCCGAAGCCGGAAAACAAGCCGGTTATTATAAAAAGAATTACGAAGTATATCAAAAACGCATTGATGCAGCCTTAAAAGAATTAGTAAAGTCCGGAGCAAATGCAGATAATATTGTCGCTATCGGGTATTGTTTTGGAGGAACAGGTGTTCTTGAAGCAGCCCGTGGACATTTGAACCTAAAAGGCGTAGTTTCGTTTCACGGAGGTTTGGGCAAAGATGTAAGTCGTCCGGTTCAACCAATTTCAACAAAAGTATTGGTTTGTCACGGGGCAGATGATCCGTTTGAATCAAAGGAGGAAATTACCGCTTTTCAGCAGGAAATGCGCGACTCAAAAGCCGATTGGCAAATGATTTATTATGCGAATGCCGTACATTCATTCACCAATCCTGAAGCCGGAAACGACAATTCAAAAGGAGCTGCTTATAATGCAGTTGCAGCAAAAAGATCATTTGAGCATTTGCAGCTTTTCCTGAATGAAGTATTGAAAAAATAATATTGTTATTGATGGCACACGGATAACGCTGATTAAACGGGTTTACACTGATTTTTAACATAATTAATTCGTGCTAATTCGTGCAATTTGTGGCAAAAAACCAGCGTAAACCAGTTCAAACCCGTAACATCCGCGGGCAAAAAAACAACAACCAAAACAGATTAAACCAAAAATAACCAATGTCACACAGTCCGATTAGAAAAGACAAAACCTGCCTGAATTGCAGACATGTTGTAGAACAAAAATTTTGTCCAAATTGCGGGCAGGAAAATACAGATTCCCGAAAAACTTTTCATCACTTATTCATTCATTTCTTTGAAGATTTAACGCATTATGAAAATGCTTTCTGGCGTACCATTAAAAACCTTTTATTCAAACCTTCTTCTTTAACCAAAGAATATCTTTCGGGAAAACGATTATCTTATTTAGCGCCTGTGCGCCTTTATATTTTCATCAGTTTTATTACATTTTTAATGATTGCTTTATTTCCGGATCATGATAGTGAAATTGTAACTTTAAATAAAAATCACAAAACGGATACAAAAGAAGTCCCTAAAAATATTTTTACAGGAGATATAAATGATCTTGAACCGGGAGATGATTTTGATAAATTTACTATAGAAATGGATTCTGTTCAAAAACATGCTCCGGAAAAAGACAAAATAAACGATTTTACTTATTCGAATCTTAAAAAAATTCAATACATAAAAGATCATAATACAAAAGAGGAATTAATCAAAAAGTTTACAGAATCTTTCGTTCATAACATTCCGAAAGTGCTATTTATTGTCATGCCTTTTTTCGCTTTCTTTTTATGGCTTTTTCACAACAAAAAGAAATGGTACTATTTTGATCATGGTATATTTACCTTACACTATTTCTCTTTTTTACTTTTAATATATCTGATCCTTTTTCTAATCCGAAAACTCGTTGGTCTTTTTGGAGTGGATAGTCCATTAACCTTTATTTCAGATGTAACTGACTTTTTGGGCTTTGTCTGGATGTTCTATTATTTTTTCCCTGCACATCATCGTTTTTATGGAGAAACCAGATGGGTATCATTTGTTAAAAGTATAGTCTTATTATTTATAAACTCCTTTTTTATCCTATTTTTACTAATACTTTATGCTTTCTATACATTCATAAACTTACATTAAATTAACAATGAAAAAAATTATAATTCTCTTATTAATTGGTTCTGCATTTTCGTGCAAAAATATGCAGTCTGTTGCGTCAAAAGACAATTCAGATCCAAGCAAATACATAAAATCTATTAAGGAAAAAGACTTAAAGGAAATGCTATATGTTATCGCTTCTGATGAAATGGAAGGTCGTGAAACCGGCTCTAAAGGACAGAAAAAAGCAGGTCTCTATATGATCGAACAATACAAGAAAAACGGAATTTCTTTTCCGAAAGGAGCTACAGATTTTTACCAGCATATTCCTGCCTCTTTCCTTAACGCAAGACGCAATGAAAACTTACCGGATTCTGAAAACATCTGGGCGTATATTGAAGGTTCTGAAAAACCGGATGAAGTTCTTGTGATTTCTGCACATTATGATCACGTAGGCATCAAAAATGGCGAAGTATATAACGGAGCTGATGACGATGGATCAGGAACTGTAGCAGTAATAGAAATGGCAAAAGCATTTGCAAAAGCAAAGAAAAACGGACACGGACCAAAACGTTCTATTCTTTTCCTGCACGTAACCGGTGAAGAACACGGCTTGCACGGATCACGTTTTTACTCTGAGAATCCTTTATTCCCGATTGCCAATACCATTGCTGACATCAATATTGACATGATTGGCCGTCGTGATGTAGAACATGCTAATACAAACAACTACGTGTATGTAATTGGAGCTGACAGATTATCAACAGATTTGCACAATATTGTAGTGGCTCAAAATGAGAAATATACTAAAGTAGATCTGGATTTTAAGTTTAATGATCCTAAAGATCCTAATCATTTTTATGAGCGTTCCGATCATTATAACTTCGCGAAATTTGGTATTCCGGCAGTTTTCTTCTTCAACGGAGTTCATGAAGACTATCATGGAAAGGGTGATGAACCTGAAAAAATCGAATACGATGCCTTAACCAACAGAACGAAACTGGCCTTTGTTGTGGCTTGGGATTTAGCCAATAGAGAGAACAGACCGGTAGTGGATAAAAAATAAGCTTAAAAGGTTCAAAGTTACAAAGGCCCAAAGTTTTTTTATAAACTAAAGTCTATTTAGAGTAAAAACAAAAAGGGATGAGTTTTAATAACTCATCCCTTTTTTATATTTCCAGATCCCAAAAGAAAAACCTCAGAACCTTTGTAACTTTGAACCTTTGTCCCTCTTTTTAGTCATTCATAGAAATCAAAAACTCTTCGTTGTTTCTTGTTTTCTTGAAACGTTCGTTTACAAAATCCATAGATTCTACCGGGTTCATATCTGATAGGTATTTACGCATAATCCACATTCTTTGTAATGTTTTTTCGTCTAATAATAAATCATCACGACGTGTGCTTGACGAAGTAAGATCAATTGCAGGGAAAATACGTTTGTTAGCGATTTTACGATCCAATTGAAGCTCCATATTACCAGTACCTTTAAATTCTTCAAAGATCACCTCATCCATTTTAGAACCTGTTTCAGTCAATGCAGTTGCGATAATACTTAATGAGCCACCGTTTTCTACATTTCTTGCCGCTCCAAAGAAACGTTTTGGTTTTTGTAATGCATTGGCATCCACACCACCACTTAACACTTTTCCTGACGCAGGCTGAACAGTATTATAAGCTCTTGCCAAACGTGTAATTGAGTCTAAAAGAATCACTACATCGTGTCCGCATTCTACCAGACGTTTCGCTTTTTCAAGAACGATATTGGCGATTTTTACGTGTTCTTGTGGTTCTCTGTCAAAAGTAGAAGCGATAACTTCTCCACGAACGCTGCGTTGCATATCTGTAACCTCTTCAGGACGCTCATCGATCAAAAGAACGATAAGATATACTTCAGGATGGTTTGCAGCAATTGCGTTTGCAATGTCTTTTAATAACATTGTTTTACCTGTTTTAGGCTGTGCAACGATCATACCACGCTGTCCTTTTCCTATAGGAGAAAACAAATCGATAATACGGGTTGAAACAGAACTGCCTTTTTCGGCTAGTTTGAATTTTTCTGAAGGAAAAACAGGTGTCAGGTGCTCAAAAGAAACTCTGTCGCGAACCACCTGAGGATCGTGACCATTGATTTTAAGTACACGAACTAAAGGGAAAAACTTCTCGCCTTCTTTAGGAGGGCGAACCACTCCTTTTACAGTATCTCCGGTTTTAAGACCAAATAATCTGATTTGTGAAGTTGATAAATAAATATCATCAGGAGAGGCTAAATAATTATAATCTGATGAACGTAAGAAACCATAACCATCCGGCATCATTTCAAGAACACCTTCACTTTCTATAATTCCGTCAAACTCAAAGTCTGAATCCCTGAAATTATTTTTTTTGTTTTTATGATTTGGATTTTGATTCCCGTTACTCACATTTCCGTTAGCGTTTCCATTTTGATTTGGATTCTGAGGAGCCGCCGGATTTTGATTGGGATTCTGATTTGGATTTTTAATCTGATTCGGATTGGTCTTTTTAACCAGAACCGGTGCTTCTGTTTTTTCAGCAGTTGAAGTTTCTGCTACAGCTTCGCCCTCTGGAATTGCTTCTTTTGTGGCTTCTTTTTCTTTTTGTAAAGCGACTTTTTTCTCGTAAGCTGATTTATTGAATTTTACGATTTTTGGTCCTTTTTTCTCCGTTACTTCATTTTCTGAAGCTTCTTTTACTTCTAAATTCTCAGGAGTTTCAGCTGGCTTCTTAACTTCTGCAGCTTCTTTAGCTTCTGCAACTACTTTAGCTACGGGAGTTGGTTTGGCTTTAGGAGTTATCTTTGCTGCCGGTGTTTGTTTTACAACTACGGGAGCTTCTGCCTTTTCAGGAGTTTCCTCTACTTTATCAAATTCTAAGACCGGGGCATTTTTGCTAATAGCCACTTTTTTCACCGGAACAATTCTTGCTCTTTTTGGCTTATCATCAATGTTTTCCGTTTCAGTTACAGCACTAACAGGTGGTGCTACAGTGGTTTCTTGATGCGCTAAAATCTGGCTTATTAAAGCCTCTTTTTTGACACCATTAAACTTTATAGTTTTAGCTAACTTAGCTATTTCTTGAAGCTCAGAAAGCTTCATTTCTTTTAATGCAGAAATATCAAACATGAATGTTCTATGAATTTAATTATTTTAACGGAAATACTGTAAAAAGAATAGGTAGATAATTGTTTTCGATTGACCGCAGTATGAAGTGCTTACGGTATTATGATGCAATAATACGAATAAAATTTTATCATACAATAGTATTTTAAAAAAAGAAAATATATTTTTGTAAAACAATTTCATACCATGATACAACGAATTCAGACTGTATATTTAATTCTTACCTTTTTAATTACAGGGGTATTACTGTTTTTTATTCCGCTTTGGACATTAAATAATGGTAAACCATTTTACTTTATGCAAGACCAGTTTTACACCGTTTTGTTATCATTAAGTACTGTGTTAACTATCTTTAGTATCATTTCATACAAAAAAAGGCAAAATCAGTTTGTAATGGGCAGACTGAACATAATATTAAATTTAATTTTATTAGGATTGTTTGTATATCGCTCTCTAAATTTATCTGGAGAAACAGTTGTTTCAGAGAAAGGTATTGGGATGTTTCTACCAATTGTTGCTATCGTATTATTAGTCTTAGCTAATAAGGCCATCAAGAAGGATGAAGATCTCGTAAAATCTGTAGACCGTTTGAGATAAACCTATAAACTTAAGTTTTTTGTGCGAAGAGAACCCGAATTTTATAATTCGGGTTTTTTTGTGGCTTATATTTTATAATCGCTTTCAATAATTAGCTAAAACACAAATCAAAAACAGCTTTGTAAGATATTTTTTTCATAAATTTGCTTTTTAGTTCCAAAAACAACCATGACACACAAAATAAGGATACATCTTGCTGACGATCATCAGGTACTTATTGATGGTCTTACCAATTTACTGCAAACCGTACACAACTTTGAAGTAGTAGGCAATTCATTGAACGGTACGACTGTATATGATGATGTCGTGCTAAATACTGCAGATATATTAGTTTTAGATATCAGCATGCCTAAAAAAGATGGTATCGAAGTATTAAAAGAATTCGACCAAAAAGGATTTCCCTGCAAAGTGATTATACTATCCAGCTATGATGATCTGAAAATCATAAAGGAAGTGATGAAATTAGGGGCTAAAGGCTATCTCACTAAAAAATGTGCGGGCGAAAATATCATCGAAGCCATCGAAGCTGTTTATCAGGGACAGGAATATTTTTGTGATGCTGTGAGGGAGAAAATCTTTAATAGTTTTACTCAGAACAATCCTAAACTAAACAAACCGCTTTACGTCGAAAATCCGATATTAAGTGCCCGCGAAATCGAAATCATTACCCTGATCTCGCTTGAATACAGTGGTAAAGAAATAAGCGAGCAACTATTTATTAGCATGAATACGGTGGAAACACACCGAAAAAATATCATGAAAAAATTACAAACCAAAAATACTATCGGACTTGTAAAGTATGCATTAAAAAACAACTTGATAAATCCTTAGTCTTATTTTAAAATCAAAAATCTATCAAATAACTACAATTGATTTATGGGTTTAATCAGAGTTTTTATAGTATTGTTTTTTTTTACTTCTATAAGTGGAAATGCCTTATTTAGTCAGCAAAAGTCAGCTTTACCTTCTAGGCAATCTGATAGTATCACTCAGAAAATCCTCAAAAAAAATAATCTTCCCGAAGCCCGGAAATCTGAGACTTTGAGAAACAAAAAAATTGTCAGTTTATCTATTGTCCTTGTCATCATATTATTCTTTTTGTTTTATTTCTTTTATCAGAATAATAAATTAAAACAAAAAATTAAACGAAAAGATGCCAAACAAAAAATACTGCTCAACATCATCAATGCCGGAATTGACAGCCATGAAATCGAAAATAAAAAAATCGCTTCTTTTTTGCATGATAACATCAACTCTTTATTGTCTTCTGTAGGTTTGCACCTGAATACTTTTACAGCACAAAACAATATAAAATCAGAAGAAATCCAGAAAGCAAAAACGATTCTGCAAGAAGCACATGATCTTTTGCGTGATATGTCCCACGACCTCATCCCTACTCTTCTGGTTCGTTTTGGGTTGATTTATGCCTTAGAAGACTTATGCGAAAGAAATTCGAATTCGAGCATTCATTTTGAGTTTTCAAGTACAATTTCAACCAATAAAAGATACAGTGAAAAGTTCGAGATGAAGGTTTATTTTATTGTATCTGAATTGTTCAGCAACATTATAAAACATAGTGATGCCAGAAAAGCTCAAATTTCGCTGCTCGAAAACAATGATCAGCTTATCATTATTATTCACGATGACGGAAAAGGTTTTAAAACCGAAAAACTAAACGAAGCAGAAGGTTTTGGCCTGAACCGAATCAGGGCGCGAATCAAAAAATACAAAGGAAGTTTTGCCATTGTTTCGAAAGAAAACGAAGGAACCTCAATCAAAATCAGAATACCATTATCACATTAAATAAGTTTACTTCTTCCCGATTTCGACAATCTCTAAATCTTTTATTTTATCGTCATCAATAACAAATCGCAACATGGTCCGAACCTGATGAAATCCGCTTTTTCCAGCCGCACCGGGATTCATGTGCAACAGATTGTGTTTTTTATCAAACATTACCTTTAGAATATGCGAATGTCCACAAATGAATAATTTGGGCGGGTTCAAAGCCATTTCTTCCCGAATAGCGGGATTGTATTTTCCCGGATAACCACCAATATGAGTCATCCATACTGAAACATTTTCGCATAAAAACCTGTTATGCAAAGGAAATTCCAGCCTTGCCTGTGCATCATCTATATTCCCGTAAACACAACGCAAAGGTTTTAGCTTTTTTATGGTATCCGTAACATTCAAATCGCCAATATCGCCGGCATGCCAAACTTCATCAGCCTGATTTACATATTTTAAAATAGTGTCATCAATATGGCTGTGAGTATCAGAAAGCAGGAGGATTTTTTTCATTTTTTTAAAGGCTCAAAAGATTTAGAACCGCAAAGGTACAAGGTTTTTCTAAAAGAGATATCAAGATTCGGAGTTGCTAATTTGCTAAGTTTTTTGTTATATGAACTATAGTCAGACCTGACAGGTTTTAAAAAAGTGTCAAGTCTCCTGGAAGGTCTCAATGATTTAACATTTCAATATCTTATTTATAAATTCATTTCAAAAATTTAAACCTCCAGAATGTTAGACGCACTGCAATGCGTCTCTACGATTTATTATTTCAAATTACAATATACAAAACCTCTGAACATTTGTTACTTTGCTACTTTGAACCTTTAAAGAAAAACTTTGTACCTTTGCATCTCTGAACCTTTGAACCTTCACCTTTGAGATATTTTATTCAATTCGCCTATAACGGAACACATTATCATGGTTGGCAATTTCAGCCCAACGCGTCTTCTGTTCAGGAGACTTTAAACAAAGCTTTTTCGGTTTTGCTAAATGCACCTATAAATATAATGGGTGCCGGAAGAACGGATACAGGTGTTCATGCACAGGAAATGTACGGTCATTTTGATATTGAAACTGCGCTTAACGTCCCTACTTTAGTGCATAAACTGAATTCATATTTACCAAAAGACATTGCGATTTTCGATATTATTTTGGTTCACGATGAAGCGCATTGCAGATTTGACGCTACTAAAAGAACGTATGAATACCATATCAACACTGTTAAAAATCCGTTTACGGAGGAATTGAGTTGGTATTTTAATCAAAAATTAGACGTAGCTTTGATGAATGAAGCTGCAAAAATCTTGCTGAATCATACCGATTTTCAATGTTTCTCGAAAGTAAATACGGATGTAAATACTTTTGATTGCACGATTTTTGAAGCGTATTGGAAAAGCGAGAACAACAAATTGGTATTTACCATTTCGGCGAACCGGTTTTTAAGAAATATGGTTCGTGCCATTGTGGGAACTTTGGTCAATATTGGTTTACACAAAATTTCTCTCACTGATTTCGAAAATATTATTGCCAGCAAAAGCAGAGAAAAAGCTGGTTTTTCGGTTCCGGCACACGGATTGTACTTAACCGAAATTGATTACGATTATATATAGCTATAAGCTGTAGGCAATAAGCAGTAAGCCTTATGCCTAAAGCCTAAAGCCTAAAGCTTAAAAAACTAAATGAAAGCAAAAGCATTTGATACCGGATTATTCAAACGAATCTTAAAATATACTAAACCTTATAAGTGGCGCTATTATGGCGTTATTGTTTTTGCTGTGTCATTATCGATTTTTGCAGCACTTCGCCCTTATTTATTAAAACAAACGGTCGACGGCTATATCAAGACGCACGACAAGGAAGGTTTATTGATGTACATTGTATTAATGGGCGTGGTTCTTTTGTTTGAAGTTTTCTCTCAGTTTTATTTTGTGTATTGGGCCAACTGGCTGGGACAGGATATTGTAAAAGACATTAGAACTAAACTTTTTAAACACATTCTGAGTTTTAGAATGAAATATTTTGATTTGGTTCCGGTGGGACAATTGGTAACCAGATCTGTGTCAGACATTGAGTCGATTGCGCGTATTTTTAGTCAGGGTCTGTTTATGATTATCAGTGACTTGATGAAAATGCTTGTTGTACTGATTTTTATGTTTTATATGAACTGGAAACTGACCTGGATTGTGGTCGTTGCTATGCCGATTCTGGTTTACATTACCCGAATATTCCAGCGTAAAATGCAGGTTGCTTTTGAGGAAGTACGTACGCAAATTGCCAACATGAACTCGTTTGTACAGGAACGTGTGACGGGAATGAAGATTGTACAGCTTTTTAACCGTGAAAAAATTGAAGCGGATAATTTTAAAGAAATCAACAACAAACACAGGGTTGCCTGGATAAAAACAATTTTATACAACTCGATATTTTTTCCTATTGCTGATATTATTTCTTCAATTACATTGGGATTGGTTGTGGTCTATGGCGGATTTAAAATCCTGAATGGCGATCATTTTACCACTTTTGGGGATTTATTTTCTTACACGATGTTTATCGGAATGCTGTTTAACCCATTGCGTCAGATTGCGGATAAATTCAACGAGATGCAATTAGGAATGATTGCTGCCAATCGTGTTTTTGATATTATCGATACGCAGGACCATATTCAGGATACAGGAACGCTTGAAGCTCCGGTTTTTGAAGGAAGTATCGAATTTAAGGATGTCCATTTTAGTTATATCCCGGAAGAGGAAGTCATAAAAGGAATTGATTTATCAGTTGCTTCAGGGCAAACTATTGCAATTGTAGGTTCTACGGGAGCAGGAAAATCGACTATTATTAATTTACTGAATCGTTTTTACGAGATCAATAGCGGCACAATTTTTATCGACGGTCATAATATCGAAAATTATACGCTTGCTTCGTTGCGAAAACAAATTGCTGTGGTTTTGCAGGACGTTTTTTTGTTTGCCGATACGATTTATAACAATATCACTTTGCACAATCCGGAGATTACGCGTGAACATGTTTTGAATGCTGCCAAAAAAATTGGTGTTCACGATTTTATCATGAGTTTGCCGGATAATTATGATTTTGATGTAAAAGAACGCGGCGTGATGCTTTCGTCAGGACAGCGCCAGTTGATTGCCTTTTTGAGATCGTATGTAAGCAATCCGAGTATTTTGATTCTGGATGAAGCGACATCATCAATCGATACATATTCTGAAGAATTGATTCAGCGTGCTACAGAAACAATAACCAAAGGAAGAACTTCGATTATCATAGCACACCGATTGGCTACAATTGTCAATGCAGATAAAATTGTAGTGATGGATAAAGGACTAATTGTAGAACAGGGAACACATCAGGAATTGCTCAATAAAGCCGACGGTTATTATAAAAACCTCTACGACTCTCAATTTTCTGTCGCCAATTAGATTTTCAAATGCTAAAAAAGTTCTTAAAAAAGTTAAATAAGCGTTATAGGAATCATAAATGTAAGATCTGAGCGAAATTATATAATTGTTATGCTTTTTGAATTATTTATCTTTGAGAGACAAAATTCAAATGCAAAAGAAAATGCCACAAAATAGATTTTATCCAAACGAAGAATTCAAAGAAATAGAAATAAACGCCTCATTACAACTCAGATATGCAATTTCAAACAAAGGCCGACTAATAAGCTTTACAGATGAAATTCAAAGCGGACGCCTATTAAAAGGCGGCTTAAGTGACGGATATCCGACTTTTAGGTTTAAAGTTAAAAACGATGACAAAATCGTTAATAAATATCTCTTCTTATATAAATTAGTTGCCCATTATTTCATTCCCAAAACTTCAGAAGAACAAACTTATGTACTTCATTTAGATTACAACCGAAGTAATGATGATGTAAACAATTTACGTTGGGCAACAAAAGCCGAAATGATGGCGCACAGTCGTAAAAGTCCGCGCGTTATTCAGGCAAAAAAGAACCTGATCGAACACAACTTAAAAGCTGACGGAAGAAAATTGACCACTACAAAAGTGATGTTAATCAAGAAAATCCTGGCAAGACCGGAACAAAAAACGCGTCTGAAAATGATCGCCAAACAATTTGGTGTGAGCGAAATGCAGATCAGACGAATTGCCAGCGGCGAAAACTGGGGACATATTAAGGTTTAGCTTATTTACGGTTAGATGATAAAGTAAAATGTGAAATGGAAATCCAAATTGGGTTTCATCTCACATTTTACTTTTTTTATTTCACATTTCTTAGTTACATTTCACATTTTACACTGAACATTTTACATATCTAAAGTGTTTTTTAAAATAATTCCTTAAATTCGCAATCACAAATAACAAAAGAATAAATCGAAAAATGAGTTTCGGAATTAAACTTCGTTTTCGGTAATAAATACTAAAAACCAAAAAAATGAAATACGACATTATTGTTTTAGGAAGTGGTCCTGGCGGATATGTAACAGCTATTAGAGCTTCACAATTAGGCTTTAAAGTAGCTGTAGTTGAAAAAGAAAACTTAGGGGGTGTATGTTTAAACTGGGGGTGTATCCCAACAAAAGCATTACTAAAATCAGCTCAGGTTTTTGATTACTTAAAACACGCTTCTGACTACGGATTGAAGGTTTCTGAATTTGATAAAGATTTCCCTGCAGTAGTTCAACGCAGCCGTAACGTTGCTGACGGAATGAGCAAAGGAGTTCAGTTCTTAATGAAAAAGAACAAAATTGACGTTATCGAAGGTTTTGGAAAACTAAAACCAGGAAAAAAACTTGACGTTACAGACAAAGACAATAAAGTTACTGAATATAGCGCTGATCACATTATCATCGCAACCGGAGCTCGCTCTCGTGAGTTACCAAACTTACCTCAAGACGGAGTAAAAGTAATTGGATACCGTCAGGCAATGACATTACCAACACAGCCAAAATCTATGATTATCGTAGGTTCAGGAGCAATTGGAGTTGAATTTGCACACTTTTACAACTCAATGGGAACTGAAGTTACTATTGTAGAATTTATGCCAAATATCGTTCCTGTTGAAGATGAGGATATCTCTAAACAAATGGAACGTTCTATGAAAAAAGCGGGAGTAAAAATTATGACCAACTCTTCTGTTGAGAAAATTGATACTACCGGAACTGGTGTAAAAGCCACTGTAAAAACGGCTAAAGGCGAAGAAATCCTTGAAGCTGACATTGTACTTTCGGCAGTTGGAATTAAAACGAATATCGAAAACATAGGTTTAGAAGAGGTTGGAATCGCTGTTGACAGAGATAAAATCTTAGTAAACGCTTACAACGCCACTAACATTCCTGGTTACTATGCTATTGGAGACATTACTCCGGGTCAGGCTTTGGCTCACGTAGCATCTGCTGAAGGAATTAACTGTGTAGAGAAAATTGCAGGTTTACACGTAGACCCAATCGATTACGGAAACGTTCCTGGTTGTACCTATGCAACTCCTGAAATCGCTTCTGTAGGTTTAACAGAAAAACAAGCTAAAGAAAAAGGATACGAACTAAAAATTGGTAAGTTCCCATTCTCAGCTTCCGGAAAAGCAAAAGCTGCCGGTGCTGCTGACGGATTCGTAAAAGTAATCTTTGATGCGAAATATGGAGAATGGTTAGGATGCCACATGATTGGTGCCGGTGTTACAGATATGATTGCTGAGGCAGTTGTAGCGCGTAAACTTGAAACTACAGGTCATGAAATCCTTAAATCGATTCACCCTCACCCAACAATGAGCGAGGCTGTTATGGAAGCTGTGGCTGATGCTTACGGCGAAGTAATTCACTTGTAATACCAAACCGTTTTACGGTTACATATAATTTTCAATTCAAAAATCCGATTTGCGAAAGCAAGTCGGATTTTTTTATGTCTCTATTTTTCAAATCTGCAAAAAACTGAGATCAGTAGAATTTATCATTATTTAAAAGTCAATTATTGTAATAAAAAAGCCTCAAAAAACATATCTTTGTATTCAATATTAATGTTTTACTATTTTTTATTTTCTTATGAAAAATCTTATTTTGAAGAACCTCAACGGAAGAAAAATTATTATTCTCTTTATTTTCACCAATATCATTTATTCATTTATGATGCTGATAACAATTCCAAAAGTAATGGATTATGCCGGAGGAATGAAAATATTAGACATTATACCCAACGGTTACAATTTTGAATATGTCAACTCTTTACTACATGCCTTAGGTTCGAAAGGAAGACATGCGTATTTATACTGCCAGTTACCAATAGATATGATATATCCTTTATTTTTTGGAGTGACTTATTCGCTAATTACAGCCTACATTCTCAATAAACTCAATACACTAGAAACACATTTATTCTACCTCTGCTACGTACCTCTTTTATCCGGACTTTGCGACTATCTCGAAAACATTGGTATAATTACGATATTGAATCGCTATCCTGAAAACTCTATTATTTCAGCACAGCTTACCAGTATTTTTTCTGTTGCAAAAAGTATTTTTACGATTACATCTTTTATCATCCTGACACTCTTATTGAGTGTATTCGTAATAAAGTTCTTTCTTAAAAAGAAAACATCTACTTAAATAAACATCATTCGAACTTCATCCTATTCAAAAATTAAACTTGCGAAAACGGATTCCTTTTTTTCTATCCTATTTTCTTAATATTTAACCTTATTCTATTAGTAAATTGACTTTTGGCAGGCTTTTATCCGCACTACTATTCTTATTTTTATTTTCGTTATAAAAAGCCCAAAAGCTTATTAAACAACTTTTTTAATTTAACAAAGATAATAAAATGAGAAAAAAAATGATGTTTGCCGCATTCGCATTAAGCATTGTGGTCGTGTCTTGTTCAAATGACAACGAAACTACACCAACTCCAGACCCAACAGCAGAATCTAAATTTCTAACTACAACAATTGACAATTTTTCGGATACAAATGTGTACAGCAGTATTACCTATAATGCTGATATGAGTTTCAAAAACTACACCTATTATCAGAAAGGTTCAAAAGCAGGAACCCCAATTGTAACAACTTTACAATATAGCAACGATGTTCCTACAGCAATTATAACAGGTGTAAGAGCTGACGGAACAGATGGAACGGTTTTATACGAATTAAAAAGTAATACTGAAGGACAGGTTGTAAAAGTGATACAGAAAAAAAATCTGCAGAACAACAGAATATCTGATTCCTTGTTTTATAACGACAAAAAGTATCTAACAGAAATTCATCATTATAACAAAACTGATATCGATGACACAGAACGACTGACAGGTATCGAAAAATTTACCTGGGACAATCAAAATCTGGTAAAAGTAGAAGAAGAGTTCTGGCAGCTGGGTGTAAAACTTGCACAGAATTACGTAACCACTTATACTTATGATGATAAAGTAAACCCGCACAAAACGATGCCCAAAATAGCCTGTTTATACAACCAGATGGCAAGCGGTCCCTATTTATACGGAAAGTTACCGTATTATGCTTACCTCTCTCAAAATAATCCGCTTGAAATAGTAAATACTTACTATTCATTTGAGCCAGGAACCGGAATGACAGGCAGCGCCGCAAAGCAAACTTACACCTATACTTATGCCGAAGATGACTATCCTATAACACAACGCTACGAATACATCCCAATGGGAAGCACTAATCCTGTAGAAATTGTAACACTAAAATATTCATACATTAGAAAATAAACTTAAACGAGCCAGCAAATTTCTCTGGCAACGACAAGTGTTTATAGTTTTTTATTTCAAATCCGATTTGCTAAAAACAGGTCGGTTTTTTTTATGTCCTGCCGCAAATGGTAAATTAACACTGCCCTCAATTACACCATATTATTTATAAAAAAAACAGTAACCTTTAGATATCAAACAAAAGAATGACTTACGATAATAAAATGATATTTTTGTAGCACCCAAAATTTATTCTAAGATGAAAAACCTACTGTTCATTATTACAATTTCTTTTCTTTTGCCAAGCACCTTTTTCGGTCAGTCAGACAAAAGCATTCCTGAAAATTCAGCAAATTCAAATGCTTTTTCAAAAGCATATAATTACCTTAACGATTTCGAAAAGATATTAACTCCAAGTCAAATTACAACTTTAAATACAACTCTAAAATCCTCTGAAGAGAAATCAGGCACTAAAATTATTGTTGTTACAACTTCTTCTATAAAACCCTACGCAAGTGTTCCCGACTATTCTTATAATCTGAAAAACTATCTTTCTGAGAATTTAAAACTGACTCCTGCATTTTTAATTATATTAAGCAAAGAGTTGAGACAAATTCAGATTCAGAGCAGCTATGAAGCACGGAACAGACTAACTGAAGACGAAACCAGAAACATTATAAACAGTTTTGCAATTCCTGAATTTAAAAAAGGTGATTATTATAAAGGGTTAGAAAATGCAGTAACGCAGATCATAAAAAAATTGGAATAATACTTTTGATCTAAATCCGATTTGCTTTCGCAAACCGGATTTTTTTTTGAGCTTACTGTAAAAAATCCTTAACTCCTTAAAACATTCATAAAATCAACCATTACTTTTTTTCCTTTCTTACAAAAAATTTATATTTACGTAATAAGAAATAATTATTACTAAAATAGAAGTGATGGAAAATACACCAATATTCTTTGCCGACGGAGAAAGCCCGAAAATGATTGACGCATTTAGAAAAGCGCAGGAAACTTTTAAATATTTCTGGAGAGAACTATCCTGGGAATACCGCAGAATCGTGCCCGCACTTGACGTGGCCTGCGTAAAATTGGCCTTTACCCAGGAAATAAACGGCAATACTGTTGTAGAACATATGTGGATCAATGATATCAATTTTGATGGCGAAAAAATAAAAGGCATCTTAGTAAACGATCCGGACGAATTAACCAATGTCACTAATAGCGAGTATGTCGAAATTCCGGCAAACCAAATTAGCGATTGGTTATTTGTAACACAGGACAAAACTTATGGCGGTTTTACGATACAATCAATGCGTTCAGAAATGAACGAAACTGAAAGAGAAGAACACGATGCCGCATGGGGTTTAAACTTTGGAGACTTCAATGATATTCTGGTTGCCTATGAACAAAAAGAAAAACCTGAAAACCTGACAGAGCATCCTATGAGCAGGAATATGAAAGAAAGCCTTGTTGATTTTGTTAAAGCAAATCCTAATGAAATTACGGCTCAGGACGAATTTGGATATACGTTTTTGCACCGCGAAGCAATTGCAGGAAATAGCACAATTGTAGCGGTTTTATTAGAATCCGGCGCCGATAAAAATGCAAAAACGCACAACGGCAAAACAGCTTTAGATTTTGCAAAAGAACTCAAATGGGATCATCTAGTCCCGCTATTATAAGATATGATCTAAAAATCCGATTTATGAAAGTAAGTCGGATTTTGTTTCTACACATTGAAATTGTTAATAAAATTACCGTTTGTCAGCTTATAATATGACAACATTCTAAACTATTCGTTAGACATTTGATTCATTACAAATCATCCTGTTTTGAATTAACATTAGAAATGTGCAACAATGAAAAATCTTAGAAAACTGAAAATTTATACAAAATACAAAGCCGGACTTTACAGAGGCACACCAATTCCGGGAATACGACTTGAAGGCAAATGGCTTAACAAACTTGGCTTTAACCAAGGCCAGATGGTAACCATACAACAAGAAGAACACAGGCTGATAATCACTGTTGATAAAGAACAAAACTGACTATCGCAAATACGTGATCAAATTGTTTCATTTAATTTAAAAACACGCCAAAACATATATTTTTATAACTTTATCCCTAAATAATAAAGTCATGAAAGAAATATGCATTGTTGAATTTCCGTCTAATTTGGGTTTAAAAGAACCTCAACCCGGAAAAGAACCCGGAGTAAAAAACCTGCCCAACTGGTTCTGGAGACACAACTTGCATAAAGCCATTGATCACAAAGATGTTCTCAGACTTGATCCGCCAAAATATACGACCAATAGAGATAGCGAGACTAATATTCTCAATGCAAATGCATTAGTCGATTATGCCCGTGAGCAGGCGTATCTTATAAATAATTTACTGAGTCAGAATAAATTTCCGTTTATACTTGGCGGAGATTGCAGTATTTTGTTAGGCTCAGCGATAGCTTTAAAACAAAAAGGAAATTACGGATTATTCTATCTTGACGGCCATACTGATTTTATGAATGTTTCGTTGTCTGAAACCGGAGGTGCTGGCGGAATGGCGGCTTCGATAGTAACGGGAAACGGACCTCCTAAACTGACCAATATTCTAAATTTGTCGCCTTACATAAAAGAAGAAAATCTCTGGTGCGCAGGCAATCGCGAATACGATGATGAATACGAAAACGAAATCCGCAACTCCTCTGCAACTTACCTCAGCCTTCATGAAATAAGAAAACAAGGCATTTCGAATGCTGTTCAGACTTTCCTGACCGAAGTAAAAAACAAAAATCTCGACGGTTTCTGGCTTCATATCGATGTCGACGTTTTAAACGACTCGATTATGCCATGCGTAGACAGCAGGACACCTGATGGTCTGACTTACGAAGAATTTAACGAACTTACCTCCTATTTGTTTCAAAGCCCAAAGTTAAGCGGACTTGAAATCACCATTTTAGATCCGGATCTGGATGCAACAGGAAAATATACAAAGAATTTTGTCGAAAATATTTCAGCTACTTTCAAAAAGCATTTCGGTACTTTAGGTTCATAAATCCGCAAAATATTACGCTCTAAAATCAGGTTCTTTTTAAATTTTAGCCTAAATTAGTCTTACGAATATCTTTTACTATAAAAGCTGTTTTTAGAAAGTCTAATTGCCCAAATAATAAAAAAACATGACGCTAGAAGAATATAAAAAAGAATTTTCAGAGGATGATGCTGTTGGCTGGTTGGCTATAGATAAACCATTAGAAGCGCTTTATCCCAATCAGGAACCCAAACATTTTGCTCCTCCACTACATTATATGCTGGGCGGAGAAGATCCGCTTGACGGAATAAGTATCTACGAAAGTAAAAAGCAAACAGATCATTTTCATTTCGTGACTTATGGCTTTTCGGAATTGTATTATAATGAAGAAAAACTAGACAGTGAATTTAGCAAATGGGGTTTTGAACTTACTTTTCGATTAAAACCTTTTGAGCACGACAACGAAACGCCGGCCTGGCCAATTGCGCTTTTGCAAAACATTGCCAAATATGTTTTTAGCAGTGGCAACTGGTTCGAAGAGTTTCATTATATGCCGGCAAACGGCCCAATCAGACTTGATACCGAAACGGAAATAACCGCGATATTGTTTGTAAACGATCCTGAATTAGAGAAAATACAAACGCCACATGGCGAAGTTTCATTTTTGCAGATTGTTGGAATAACAACTGCCGAATATGACTTTTTAAAAGAAAACCCCGAAACGGCTGAAGAATTATACCATAAACTGAAAGAAAATAATCCTTTGTTGATTACTGATTTAACAAGGAAATAAAAGAATATCAATTCAAAAAATCCGACTATGAATGCCCAAACAATTCATAAGCCGAAGACATAAAATGCGATCCATTTTATCCCTATATTGATTTCAACAGCAATTCAAACTATAATGAGAAAACGAATAATCTATCAGATTGATTCTTTTACAAAAGAAAAATTCAAAGGAAATCCTGCCGGAGTTGTCGTAAATGCAGATGGATTAAGTGATTATCAAATGCAGCAAATCGCACGGGAATTAAACAATTCCGAAACGGCATTTCTTTTCTCTCCTGACAGTACAGATTGCGATGGCGTAATTCGATACTTTACCCCAAATACCGAAGTCCCAATTTGCGGACACGCTACAATCGCAGCCATGTATGCCAAAGCTATCGAAGAAAAATTAGATTCCTGTATTCTGAAATTCAAAACCAAAGTTGGCATTCTTCCGTTTGAAATCATCAGGAAAAATGATGATTACCAAATAATAATGACGCAGGGAAATTTTGAACTTAGTCCGGCATTCAACAAAGAGACAAGCAGCAAAATGATAACGGCATTAGGATTAGAGCAATCAGATATTAACGAAAAATGCCCTATTCAAATCGCTTCTACAGGACATTCTAAAGTAATGATAGGAATCAAAAACAGGAAAAAACTAAACTCCTTATCTCCCAATTATGCTGATCTTGCCACTTTAAGCAAAGAGATCAACTGCAATGGTTATTTTGTTTTTACTTTCGATTCTGACGATAATGACATCCTAACCTATGGCAGAATGTTTGCCCCGGCAATTGGCATAAACGAAGATCCTGTGACCGGAAATGCAAACGGGCCACTTGGCGGCTACCTTATAGAAAATAAAATTATTGCCTCAGAAAATAACACATTCGAATTCAACGGAAGACAAGGCCAGAAAATAGATCGTCTTGGTGTTATAAAAGTCAAAGTAATTATAGAAGAAGACAAACCCAAATTGATTCAGATAAAAGGTGATGCCGTAGTTGTATTTAGAACCGAAATAGAAATCTAAATTCATTTCTTAGCCTTATCAAAAAACTAAAATGGAAATCATCAAAATCAGAAAAAGCGACTATCCGTCTTTGAGATCCTTATTCCTAAAAGAAAGACAAACCACTTTCTCCTGGATTGATCCATCAGGTTTTCATCTGAAAGATTTTGATACAGCCATAAAAGACGAAGAAGTTCTGGTCGCTATTATCGATACTATTGTAGTTGGTTTTATTTCGATCTGGATGCCCGATAAGTTCATTCATCATTTGTATGTCGATCAAAAATATCATGATAAAGGCATCGGAACCCAATTACTAAAAGCGGCAATTGACAAAGCCAATTTTCCTCTTATTTTAAAATGTCTCGAGAATAATACCAAAGCCGTTGCCTTTTACAAACGAAAAGGATTTATAGAAAAAGAAAGAGGTCCATCTGAACATGGAGACTATATATTATTTGAATTATTAAAGAATTTGCAATAATTTACAAAATAAATAAAAAGATAACGCAACCATTTAACAAAACGAACATCTATTAATCAAAACATATTACTAACCAGTTAAAAAAGTTATTCTTATTATTTCTTATAGGCTATCACTTATATACGTTTGAAATCAAAACTCTAATTCTAAATAAATAAAATCATGAAAAAAATAATTACTTTACTTCTTATCGCTTTTCTATCTACAAATTGCTCTGGTAATGATGATGATACAACTCAAAATCCGGTTGTTGGAACATGGAAATTAATGAAAACTGACAAAGTTGTTTTTACCGGTACTACGGGGATTGTTTCTACAGATCATTCATCTCAAAATATCATTTATAAATTTGACTCGAAAGCAAATCTAACTATCACGAACGGTGCAGATGTAAAAACTTCTAAATACGAGTATAAATTTGATTATCTGTCAGGAAGTAATACTCCCGGAGAAACAAAACAAAATATGGTCGTAATTGATGGTTCAAAATATCTTTATAGCCTTGTTGATGGACAAATGAAATTAGATGAATCTTATGTCGATGGTCAAACTTTATATCTGAAAAAACAATAATGTTATTTTTAAATAAATAAAAAAAGAATTAAGCGAAGTATTCCCTTATTATATGCTAAAATCAAGCCATTCATATTAGCAAAACAACTTTAGAAAAGATCCTGATGGCCAATACTTTTTACTCTTATTTAGCTTTTATAACACCCGCTTCAGATGCAAATCTTATTGTTTTAAAAAATAATTTAGAAATTTTTTATGCTAGACCAGCAATAAAAGACAAACCGGAAATTGTATTTGAAAATAATCAAATCACAATTATTTTTAATGGAGAATATCGCCTAAGCATTGCATTTTCTGAAGAAGAATATGTAAACGAAGAAGCTCTTGAGATTGCTCAGCAGCAACAGCTTGATTATAATGAAAATGTTTTTGATAAAACACAACTAGAAACTTGCTGTAAAAGATTTGAAGTCTGGGGCGATGATGATTTTGATATGGATTATTTTAATGACAGTTTATTTGTAATTGAAGCAATAGAAAAATTTAACGGCATCATTATTTTTGCTATTCAATAATACTCTTATATAATTAGATTTAAGCCGGATGAAATAAAAGCATAAAACCTTTACATTTTAAAGCAATAAAAACATAAAATCAATTTTGTAAATGATTTTGAAGAAGGGTTAATAAAACCATTAAAACAACGAAATATCTTACTTAAATTTGTACTTTTGCTGACCGAAAAACCTCGGTATAAATTAATAGCAAAATCATGGAAGAATCAGTAATTGAGAAATCAGTCTTCGAAGAAATACCAACAGAAAAAATTTATTCTGAAAAAGCAATTCGGCTAGGCACTTTTTTAGGAGGTCCATTGGTTGCTGGTTATTTTATGGCTGAAAACTTTAAAGTTTTTGGTGATTTTAATAAAGTAAGAAATACATGGATCATAACAATCCTTTCGACCCTTATTATTTTTGGTCTAATTTTTATGATTCCTGAAGATGTCAAGATTCCTAATGTTATATTTCCACTGATTTATATGGGAATTGCAGCTTATTTGACAAAGACATATCAGGAGAAAAACATCCTGCAACACACTCAAAATGGCGGCGAATTCTTTAGTGGATGGCGCATAGCGGGTATATCAATTATTGGATGTATCGTTACTCTGGGTGCAATATTTGGAGTCGCCTTTTTTAATGAGGCAGCAAACGGAAGGCTTACAGAGTCTACAAAAACGTATGGAGCGCTGAATCATGAGATTGTCTATCAAAATAATATCAATGAAAATGAAGTCGATAAAATTGCCAAAGCCTTTGAGAAAGAGACTTTTTTTGATAATTCATTTACAAAATACATCTATCTGGAAAAAATCGATAACAATTACGAGATATCTATTTCCTGCAATGAATCAATTTCTTATGATCCGATAGCTTATAGCTCTTTTGTAGAACTCAGAAAGAATATGCAAAAAGACTTTCCGGACAACAAAATCATTTTCAAACTAGTTGTCAATGACCTGGAGAATGTGGTAAAGAGAATTGAATAATAAACATGAATATAACAACTATAAAAATTTATCATCTTTTCTGGTTTGTTGCCGCAATTATTTTATTGGTGGGAATATGTAATCCCGACAATACGACAGTGGACATTAATATTCATGATACTTATTTTGTAATTGCGCATCTTCATCTCGCAATTGTATTATCTCTATTCTATTTTTTAAACGGATTTGGATATTGGTTCCTTCAAAGAGTACTAAAGAAACCACTTAAAAAATATTTAACCCTAATTCATTCTGTTATCGTACTTGGGAGTTTTATTTTTTACTGGCTTCTCGTCCTTTATTGTAAACTTTTTTTATCCAATTCTGGTTTCACTTTGTTTTATGATCGCAGTCAATTAATCAATATCACTTTGGTCAATGAGTTTATACTTATTGCTTTTATTGCCTTGCCTATTTTTATAGTGAATGTATTGACCACCATTTTCAAAAAGAATAATTAAACAAATCCTTTTTCAAACCCGACAGATTTTAAAAACCTGTCAGGTTTAGAACGGATTCAATTATAAAACCCAATTTTTAAAACTGTCCGATCCGCCCCTTAAAACTGTCGCTTTAAGCCCTTAACTTATTGATCATTAAAGCGTAAATTTGTTGTGTTAATTTCTAAAATCATACAAAATGAGTGCAACAGATTTTACTACAACAATAAAAACAGATCAATCTCCTAAAGAAGCTTTTGATGCTGTTACGAATGTTCGCGGCTGGTGGTCTGAGGAAATCGAAGGCAATACAGCTCAACTTAATGATGTATTCGACTATCATTATGAAGACATTCATCGCTGCAAAATTAAACTCGTCGAAGTAATTCCAAATCAAAAAATCGTCTGGCTGGTCGAAGAAAACTACTTTAAATTTACTAAAGACGAAACAGAATGGACAGGAACAAAACCCACTTTTGAAATCACTGAAAAAGAAGGGAAAACAGAACTACAGTTTACACATTTTGGCTTGAATCCTGCATACGAATGTTTCGAAATATGCCGCGATGCCTGGACAAATTACATTCAGAATAGCCTGAAAAAGCTTATTACAACCGGAAAAGGCGAACCAAACGCAACAGGAAAACCACAAACAGAAAACGAGAAAAAATTGTCTGAAAAATAATTCTCATACTTACCTCCCATCTTTCGACTACGACAATCGTAGATTTGGCTACAGCTGTCATCCTGATGTTGCGCAACTTTGTATTATAAAATTTTAGACAAATGAAAATTATACTTACAGGTTCTCTAGGGAACATAAGCAAGCCATTGGCTCAGGAATTAGTACAAAAAAAGCATCAGGTAACCGTAATTAGCAGTAGCACTGACAAACAAAAAGAGATTGAAGATTTAGGAGCTACTGCAGCAATTGGTTCTGTTGAAGATGCAGACTTTTTAACCAAAACTTTTACAGGCGCAGTTGCGGTTTATTGTATGATTCCGCGTGCGAATTATTTTGATCCCAATCTGGATCTTGATGCTTTTACCCGCAAAATAGGAAATAATTATGCCCATGCGATACAAAAATCAGGTGTAAAACGTGTGGTGTTTTTAAGTAGTATTGGTGCACATTTAGAACAAAACTCAGGAATAATTCAGCGTTATAATGAGATAGAAACTGTTTTGAAAAAACTGGAAGATGTCTCAATAACCTTTATGCGACCAACTTCTTTCTTTTATAATTTGCTGGCCTATATCCCAATGATCCAATCTCAGGGAATAATTGCTGCAAATTATGGTACCGATAAAATGATTCCGTGGGTTTCGCCAAATGACATAGCTGCCGCAATTGCTGAGGAAATCACCACTCCGTCTCAAGGAAAAAAAGCGCGTTATGTTTCGAGCGATGAATTAACAGGCGATGAAACAGCTCGTATTTTAGGCGAGGCTATGGGCAAACCGGATTTAAAATGGGTTTTAATCAGTGACGAAGAAACACTAAACGGCTTGACAAACTTAGGAATGCAGCCTAAAATCGCCCAAGGTTTGGTAGCAATGTATGCTGGACTTTATAATGGTTTATTGAGTGAAGATTACATTAAAAACAGACCTGTAGAAATGGGAAAAACAAAACTGGCAGATTACGCCAAAGAATTTGCTGCTATTTATAACCAGAAATAAGTACCTTAGACGATGGCAAATCAGCAACCTTTGCGAATAAAAAGTATCAGCGAATTTCATGAATTTAGAGATTTGCCAAAACCGGAACATCCGTTAGTGAGCGTTTATAATTTTGAAGATCTTAAACGTCTCAACGAAGATGAACCCAAAAGTTTAATGCTCGATTTTTATTCGATTGCTTTAAAACGCTGTGCAAATGCCAAAATGAAATACGGTCAGCAGGAATATGACTTTACTGAAGGTGTCTTACTTTTTATTGCGCCGGGGCAGGTTTTTTCTATAGAAGGCAATGCAGAGCTGGAACATACAGGATGGGCATTAATTGTTCATCCTGATTTTTTGTGGAATACTCCTCTGGCAAAAAAAATCAAGCAATATGAGTATTTTGGTTATTCGGTTCATGAAGCCCTGCATTTATCTGATAAAGAGGAAAAGATGATTATTGGCATTATAAAAAATATTCAGCAGGAATATCAGTCGAATATTGACAAATTCAGCCAGGATGTTATTATTGCTCAGATCGAATTACTCCTTACCTATGCAGAACGTTTTTACAATCGCCAGTTTATTACCCGTAAAATAAGCAATCATCAAATCCTGGCCCGTTTAGAAAATTTACTTGATGCCTATTTTGCAAATGACTCTCTTGCTAAAAGCGGTTTACCCACCGTTCATTATATCGCCGAAAGCTTACATATCACGCCCAATTATTTAAGTGGTCTGCTAAAATCACTGACCGGACAAAGTACACAACAGCACATACATGACAAATTGATCGAAAAAGCCAAAGAAAAGCTTTCGACCACCAACTTATCGATAAGTGAAATTGCTTTTGAATTGGGTTTTGAGCATCAGCAGTCTTTCAGTAAATTATTTAAGACCAAAACAAATGTCTCACCGCTTGAATTCAGGCAATCTTTTAATTAATTTACCCAAACTTTCAGCCCATACCTTCTTTAATTTTCATAAATTCGTTGGATTAAAAAAAACAAGTTTATGAATCCGATTTTCAAAAATACATTGGCCGTTATCATTGGTCTCTTTGTTGGAAGTGTTGTCAATATGGCTATTATTTTAATGAGCAGTTCGATTATTCCTCCTCCAAAAGGTGCTGACGTTACCACTATGGAAGGATTAAAAGCTACCATACATCTATTTCAACCAAGACATTTTATTTTTCCGTTTGTGGCGCACGCCCTCGGAACCTTTGCAGGTGCTGCAACAACAGCTGTGATTGCTGCCAATAACACAACAAAATTTGCCTTAGCAATTGGGGCTTTCTTTTTGTTGGGAGGTATTATCAATGTTTTCACATTGCCATCTCCTATCTGGTACAGTATTATAGATGTTGTATTTGCTTACTTGCCAATGGCATATATGGGTAAAAAACTAGTAGCAAGCAAAGCTCCTTAAATTTATAATTTAAACTATTTTCAAAATGAGCGAGAAATCAATCACCGGAAAACCAGCAAAAACATGTTATGAACATATTGGTGGAAAATTAGGTCAGTTACTTTTAGAAACTTTTGCTGATAAAGGCTGGATTGCTAAAAATAAACCAACAGACAAACACTTTTATATTACAGATTTGGGTCAAAAAGAATTTGAAAAATTAGGCGTTGATACCACACAAATCAAGTCAGAAGATTTATAAATATAAAAAATGAAAAAAGTTGGACTCGTAGGCGGAACCAGTTGGGTTTCGACAATAGATTACTATAAATTCATTAACGAAGGTGTAAACAAAAAACTGGGCGGACTGCAATTTGCAGAATGCCTGATTTATTCTCTGAATTTTGGTGATATTCAGGAAAAAACCTGGCCAGACTCATACGAACTGATATTGAATGCCTGTTTAAGTTTACAAAAAAGTGGTGTTGATGCCATTGTACTATGTGCAAATACAGCGCATATGCATGCGGACAAAATCGAAAAGGAAATCGAAGTTCCCTTGATTCATATTGGTACTGAAACTGCAAAAGCCATAACACGAGAAAAAATCACAACTGTTGGCCTATTAGGAACTTCGTTTTCTATGGAAATGGATTTTTATAAAGACCGTTTGAAAAGTTTTGGATTAAATGTGTTAATTCCTGAAAAACAGGAAACAAGAGATTATATACAACAAGTTTTAAAACAAGAACTGGGCAAAGGAATTATAAATCCGGAATCGAAAGAAAACTATATCAAAATTGCCAGCGAACTGATCGCGCGTGGCGCCGAAGGCATTATTTTAGGCTGTACCGAAATCCCGTTGCTTATCGATCAGTCTCATTTTGCTGTTCCTGTTTTTGATACTACAAAAATACATTCGGAAGCTATTGTGAGCTTCATGCTCTCTTAAACTTAAATTATAACTTATGGGCTATTTCGGCGGACTGGGTTCCGGAAAAGGATGGAATAAATTTAATTTTATCCTTACACCCAACGAATTTGAATCTATTTTTACCGATCTTAAATTTCACTTTGTGATCACAAATACAAGAGTTCCTATAGATTATAAAGCAACTGATACACTTTATGTATTTGGTGGCTACAAAGATTTTTTTAACGAAATTATAATTGGCAATAAAGAATATGATAGAAAAGAACATTGGTTTTATGAAGATAAAATCCGAATTTCTCTTACTGATGATCTTAATACTATTAACTTTAAAGATATTATCGACAAAAAGGGAGTCATTTCTAATGATTATAAACTAGTTGATCCAACAGAACCGGTAATAAATATCAGTCCTTTTTACATCACTTTTTCAAAGAATAATGAAAGTCTAAGTGTTGCTTATATGAATACTGAAGGAACTATTGGTTTAGAACTGACTTATCCAAAATTCGTAAGTTTTTCAAACGATAAATTCAATTCTATTGTTGATGCAAACACTTTTAATAATTATAACTTATTTAATGATCTGGTAAAAAACATAAAGGCAATATCCAATAAAGCAAAACTGCAAAGTGCTGCAAAACTATATCGTCCAAATTTCTGGATTAGTCCGGAAGCAAAAAAAGTAATTAACGAAAACCGATATTTAAAATCGAATTCATTACTTATTTCTTAAAACTATAAAATCATATATGAAAAAGAAGCTTAGAATATTTGTCCTTTTACTGGTAGCTGTTTTAGTATCAAATTGTGCGTCTTTTTCTAAAAAAGATTTTAAGAACGATTACACTAAAATAGATGAAAGCTCTCTAATTTCATTTAATGGAAAATTTAGCTTCTCTCCAATAAAAAAATTCGACAGGAAAACAGCACATTCAAATATCGAAACTTCAAAAAAGTATATCAATTCATACAATTACATCACAAATGAAAGTTTAAAATTTGAAGACATCGATTCTATTATAAATGGTCTGGTCGACTATCATATCGAATTAAAGCTGAGCAATACTGCCCAATTAAACGTCGAGTTATTCAAGAATAATTACAGTATAAAAAAACAGCAGATCAAAGGTGAACTCAAAAAAGACGGAATGTTCTATCTGCATAATACATTCCTGAAATGCACCGGAATACCCTATCTTTTTGGCGGATGCAATAACAATAAAAGACGAATTGCTATCTCAAAAAACAATAATCTGATTATAAATGAAGCCGTAGACAATACCGGCGCATTCTTGTTCCTTTTTTGGGCAGGACCAAGTTATAATGGTACTTATGAATTTAAACGCCTGGACTAAAATTATTAAGTACTTTTTGTTTTTCATAAATACTTATTTTATAACTTAGTTAGCTTTTAAATTCCAGAACCATGACTAAGAAAGAAATTGCCCAGGACTTTTTAAAACTCGCTGCAAACGGGCATTCACATGAAGCATTTCGCCTTTATATTGGTAAAAATTTCAAACACCATAATGCTTATTTTAAAGGCGATGCCGAGACTTTGATGCTGGCAATGGAAGAATCGACGAGAACAAATCCCAATAAGGTTTTTAAAATTCATCACATTCTTGAAGATGACAATCTGGTCGCTGTACATTCTCATCTCAAACAAACTCCTGTAGAACTAGGTTTTGCAGTTGTTCATATTCTTAAATTCAAGGGAGACAAAATTGTTGAACTTTGGGATTTAGGACAGCCTATTCCTAAAGATCCTATTAATGAAAACGGAATGTTTTAAGTTATTTTACAGCTGACACTAACAACTGATACTCCATTATAAAATTAACCGCAACGCCAAGATTTTTATCAATCGGTAAGTTTAAAAACACAAAGTTCGATAAGCTTTGTACAGACTCAGCTTTGCGCACTTTGCGATAAAAAAAACATTTTAACCTTAAAACCTGAAACTAAAAAAAATGAATTCCATTCTTAGAATCCCCTATTTATTATCTGTCCTTTTCTTATTTTCAAATTGCAATTCATTTGCACAAAAAAAAGACAATTATCCAACTCAAATTGATAGTCTCATAAAAAATACCAATCCTGTTTTTAATGGCGTTATTCTGATTTCTAAAAATGGAAAAAATATATATTCTAAAGTGCATGGTTTTACCAATTTCGACTCAAAAAAACCTTTGACTAGCAACAGTCAGTTCGAAATCATGTCGAATAGTAAACAAATCGCAGCGGTTTTGATTTTATTAGAAGTAGAAAAAGGAAAAATTAATTTACAAGATCCAATTAAAAAATATTTGCCGGAACTTACTCAAACCTGGGAAGATTCTGTAACCGTTCATCAACTTTTAAATCATACACACGGAATTGTCGACATCAATAAACCCCTTGAGTTTAAACCCGGAACTAATTTTCATTACGGAAACCTAAACTACAGTCTTCTTGGTAAAATTCTAGAACATACTTCGAAAAAAAGTTATAGCGAAATAGCCAATGCACTTTTCAAAAAGCTTGAAATGAAAAATACTTTTACTTATAATAAAACCAAAATCCAGAATCTAACTACGGGATACATAAACAACAAAAATACATTTGAACCTGTCAAAGAATCACTAATATCAAATGAAAACCTAGGCGCTGACGGAATCATTTCTACTGTAAATGATCTGGCAATCTGGAACAATAATCTCCATAAAGGAAAAATTTTAAAACCTGAAACGTATCAATTAATGATAAAATCAACTGTGCTATCGCAACACAACCTCTTTGGAAAAGAAAAAGAGCCTTATGGTTACGGTATTCGAATTATCGAAAAAGAACCGTTGAAATATTTGGGCCACACAGGATTAGGTGATGGTTTTTCTTCTGTAAATTTGTATTTTCCTGAAAGTGATGTAAGCTTGATTGTATTAGAAAATCAGATGAATGAAAATTCAGATTTGTTTTATATCAATGAATTTAAAATCAAGAACATTTTATTTAAAAGCAATTTGCTAAATCCAAAATAAAACAGAATGGCAAAAAATAAAACTACTGAAACCAATGAAAGTATTGCTGATTTTATAGATGCTTTTGTCAAAGAGGAAACCAAAAGAAATGATGCTTTTGAACTCATCAGAATAATGCAGGAAGTCACTCATTTTGAACCCAAAATGTGGGGGCCAAGTATAATTGGTTTCGGGAGTTATCACTATAAATATGCCAGCGGTCATGAAGGCGACGCACCGCTTGTGGGGTTCTCACCAAGAAAAGCAGCTATTTCGCTTTATATATATACTTCGCCAGATGATCGAGACGAATTACTTTCTAAACTAGGAAAGCATAAAGCATCTAAAGGCTGTATTTATATCAAAAAATTAGCTGATATTGATGTTGGAGTGCTTAAAAATATGATTTCACTTTCTTTAGAACATTTAAAAAAATTATACCCATCAAATTAATACTACCATGATCCTTACTATAGTTCTTCTCTTAGTTGCCCTTGCAATTTACATTTTTCAACATCCCAGATATGGGAAACAGCCCTCTGGAGAAAGATTGGCCTTAATGCAGAAAAGTCCGCAATTTAAAAACGGAAAATTCGAAAATATAACTTTTACACCAGAACTCGCAGAAGGTTATAGCTTTTCTAAAGTGCTATATGAGTTTCTATTTAAAAAAGTAGACCGCAAAATTCCGACTGATAATATTCCGTCTATCAAAACCAATTTACATGAACTCCCTATAGATCAGGATGTTTTAGTATGGTTTGGGCATTCCTCCTATTACATTCAGCTTGAAGGAAAACGTTTTTTAATCGATCCTGTTTTTAGCGGGAACGCCTCTCCTATTTACGGAACTACAAAAGCATTCAAAGGAACTGATATTTATACTGCCAGTGATTTTCCTGAAATTGATTATTTACTGATCACACACGATCATTATGATCATCTGGATTATAAAACGATTATGGAATTAAAACCCAAAATAAAACAAATAATTTGTGCTCTTGGTGTTGGCTCACATTTTGAGTTTTGGGGATTTGCAAAACACATTATCATCGAAAAAGACTGGCACGAAAAAATAAAACTCGATGAAAATCTGACTCTTTATACTACGCCATCAAGGCATTTTTCAGGCAGAAGCATCAAACGCTGTAATACGCTCTGGACATCGTTTGTACTGGAAGCCAACGATTTTAAAATGTATCTGGGCGGTGACAGCGGTTACGATACCCATTATGCCGAAATTGGAAACAAATTTGGCCCTTTTGACATCGCGCTTCTCGATAACGGACAATATAATCCGGCCTGGAAATACATTCATAATCTCCCGGAAGATGTGATAAAAGCCATGAAAGATATCAAAGCAAAAAGAGTTTTTCCGGTACATTCTTCTAAATTTCCATTAGCGCTGCATCCCTGGGACGAACCTTTGATAAAAGTAACCCAATTGAATGCCGCTTCAGAAAATCCGATTCCGCTAGTGACACCGAAAATAGGTGAATTAGTAGAACTCAGAAATGAAAAACAAGAATTTCAACAATGGTGGAAAGGGGTCAGATAGCTTATTGTAAACGTAAAATGTTTATTATAAAAAATGTGTTCTAAACTGAAATGGAAACACAAACCTGAAACTTGAAACCTGAAACCTGAAACAAAAAAAATCATAAACGCCATGAACCAAAAAATATACCTTCTAGCAATTGCTTTTCTAATTACCCTAAATAGCTTCTCTCAAAATACGTATGTCTTTTTAGGAAGTTACAATCGTGATCTGGCTGCAGAAGGTATTCAGGTGTATCAGTTAGATACTTTAAAAGGTAAATTAACTAAAATAACTTCGGCAAAGAATATCATCAATCCGTCGTATTTGACTTTATCACCAAACGGAAAATATCTTTATGCCTGTACCGATACGAAAACGCCAAATGCAGGAAGCGTTAGCAGTTTTGAATTTAATCCTGAAAATAAAACCCTGACTTTTTTAAACAAGCAATCCAGTGGCGGTGAAAATCCGGTTTATCTTTCGGTTCACAAAAGCGGCAAATGGCTGGTAAATGGTAATTATACAGAAGGAAGTGTATCAGTTCATCCTCTATTAGAAAATGGCAAAATTGATTCGATAGCACAAAATTTTCAATATACTGACGGAAGTATTAATAAGGAAAGACAAACGAAATCTCACGTTCATTCGACGGTATTTTCTCCTCAAAATGATTATTTATTCCTGCCTGATTTAGGCGCTGATAAAATTCGTTGTTATCGTTTTGACACAACTCAGAAACAGCCTTTAGTAGAAACAAAAGTTCCGTTTACCAAAACAGATTTAGAAGCAGGACCAAGGCATTTTACTTTTCACCCCAACGAAAAATCGGGTTATTGTATCGAAGAAATGTCCGGATCAATAAGTGTTTATCAATACGAAAACGGAACTCTGAAACAAATCCAGCGCATCAATACACATCCGGACACTATAACATCCGGTTTTGAAAGTTCAGACATTCATATTTCGCCAGACGGAAAATTTCTATACGCCACAAACAGAGGCAAAGAAAACAACATCGCCATTTTTTCTATTGACGAAAACGGTCTTTTGAAAAACATTGGCTACCAGTCGACTTTCGGAAAACATCCGAGAATTTTTGCCCTTGATGAAACAGGGGATTTTTTAGTGGCAACAAATGTCAATTCGGGAAATGTAGTCGTCTTTAAAAGAAATTCAAAAACCGGATTGCTTAAAAAAACAGGAAATGAAGTTAAAATGGAGAATGTTTCCTGTGTTCAGATTAAGAGAATATAATCATATTTTACGTTATTGCGAGGAACGAAGCAATCTCAAGTGCTGCATTGGCAAAAGTTTATAGTATTGCGATTTCGAACACAGATGACACGGATTCGCAAGCGAAAACACAGATTATCGCGTATTTTCTATTGTTTGGCTTTTATGCAAAATCAGAAATCACACAAAATTTATAAATCATTTATAATCTTATAATCTGTGGCAAAAAACTTCTTTCGCTGAAAACCAAAGTCAAATTTTTATTTTAAATTCGTGGTTCTTCGTCAAATTAGCGGCAAACAAAAAATTTTAAAACTTAAAAAATGACACAATCAGCATTCAATTTACAAACTGAAATTTTAGAAGACGACATTACAAAATTAGTTCCACTACAGGAAAGTGATTTTGATGCACTTTTTAAAGTGGCTTCAGATCCTTTAATTTGGGAACAACACCCAATCAAAGACCGATACAAAATAGAAGTCTTCAGACCTTTTTTTGATGCAGCAATCAACTCAAAAAGTGCTTTCTTGATTTTAGATAAAAAAACAAATGAAATCGTGGGCAATACCCGTTATTATGATTACAATCCGGAGAAATCCAGTATTGCAATTGGCTTTACCTTCATTGGTCGAAAATTCTGGGGCGGACTATACAATAAATCGAATAAAAAACTATTGATAGATTATGCTTTTCAACATGTAGATTCCGTACTATTTCATATTGGTACAGATAATATTCGTTCGCAAAAAGCAGTAGAAAAATTAGGAGGTTTAAAAATTGGTGAAGTAAGTGTTATTAGTAATGTCCCGCTCAATTTACCTCATTTTGAATATGAGTTAAAGGTTGAAAATTATAAATTGTGAGTTGTGAGTTATGAGTTATGAGTTGGAAAATTTCTACTTTTCATTTTGACAAATTAACTTTCAAATGTGCCTTTGGGCACTAAATATTGGTAGTTTATTAGGTTATAAAGTTGGTTAGCGTGCCCTAGTTACGCAATAGGATTTTTTGTTGCGTACCTACAGCACGCTAAATCTATTCTAATTCATATTTTTTCTACCAATCTGTAGTGCCTAACGGCACAAAATACCGTCTTTTAATCTTTGATTTTCATTATAACTTTCAACATTTAACGAATAACAAATAATCCTCTCACTTCTAACATTTAACTAATAACGAATTAACATATAACTAATAATCATCTCACTTCTAACCTTTAACGAATAAATTCTAACAATGAAAAGAATTACAGTATTCTGCGGTTCCAGTTTTGGTACTGAAGAAATATATAAAGAACAAGCAACATTGCTGGGACAAACCCTGGCAAAACAAAACATCGAATTGGTTTACGGCGGGGCAAACGTAGGTTTAATGGGCGCTGTAGCAGATGGCGTTTTGAATGAAGGAGGAAAAGCAATTGGAGTCTTACCTAATTTTTTAAGATCCAAAGAAATTGCACATCTTGGCTTAACGGAATTAATTTTGGTCGAAAGTATGCATGAAAGAAAGACCAAAATGAATGATTTATGCGACGGCGTCATTGCGCTTCCTGGTGGATTTGGAACTCTTGAAGAACTTTTTGAAATGCTGACATGGGCGCAATTAGGATTGCACAAAAAACCAATTGCAATTTTAAATATCAATGGCTTTTACGATTCTTTGATTGAATTAACGAAAGTTATGGTAGAAAAAGGCTTATTGAAAGAAACCAATCAGCAAATGCTTTTGGTAAGCGATACTATTGATGATTTATTAGAGCAAATGAAAAATTACGTGGCACCGACCACCGGAAAATGGATTGATAAAGACAAAGTTTGACCTATCTTAAAAAATCTAATTCTTAAATTGCTTTTTATAGTCACTTGGATTCAATCCTGTATATTTCTTAAACAGTCGGTTCAGGTGACTTGCATCGCTAAAACCAAATTCATATACAATTTCGTTGATTTGCAGATTGGTAAATTTCAATCTCGTTTCGATCAGTTTTATTTTATAGGCAATCGTATATTGCTGAATACTTTGTCCGGTTTTGGTTTTAAAATATTCACTGATATAAGTAGGCGAAACATTAAACTCTAAAGCCATTTTTGTCGCCTTTAGGGCTTGCGGCTGGTAAATATTCTGATGTACATAATTAAGTAAATCCAAACTCGGTTCCGTGGGAACCGGAGCAAATGCAACCGGAGAAATAAGTGAAATATTTCTGGCTGCAATTGTAATAATGGTATTCAGAATCTGTTTGATAACTTCCTGCTGCTGCGGAAAATTACCGATTTCTTCCCGGATCAAAGCCTCAATCATCGCTCTTAATAAAGGTTTATCGGTGACTGTTTTTAAAATACAGCCCGGTAAATGATTGTGATTATGAAATATAAATTCCAACTTCTGGATCCAGTCATTGCTTTGGGTTTTAAGATAACTGTTCTGAAACCTGATAAAGAAAAACTTAGTTTTTTCAGCCACTTCAAAACTGTGCGTATCCTGAGGAAAAATCAAGAATAACTTATCACAGGCGTATGGCAATCTGTGATCGTTTATGATTTGGGTTCCTTTTCCTTCCAAAACAAAAACCATTTCAAAAAATGTATTCTTCCGTTCTTTAGCCTCATATTCTGAAACTTCCAAAAACTGAAGTTCAAAAGGATAGTATAAATTTCTAATTTCCATACTCAAAAATACAAATTATTCCAATGATTGTACAAATTAAAAAAAGTAGTTCTTCCCAACTTTGTCATCTAAAATCATACAAAATATGGAAACAACTTCTTTTTTATTACTGCGTCTTGCCGTCGCCATCAGTATGTTTGGCCACGGATTGGTACGTCTCCCAAAACTAACTGCTTTCAGCAACTGGATGATTGGCAGTTTCGAAAATTCTATGCTGCCTAAAGTCATTGTGATACCTTTTAGCTACATTTTGCCGATAGCCGAATTCGTCATTGGTTTGCTTCTAATACTGGGTTTATTTACAAAACCTTCCTTGATAGCCGGAGGATTTGTCTTGCTGGTTTTATTATTCGGAACTTCAATGATCGAGAACTGGGAAGCCATTCCGTCACAATTAATTCACATTGCATTTTTTGCTTTGCTTTTGCATTTTATCGATTACAATAGTTGGACAATTGACACTTTAATCAAAAAATAATCATCATGGGTTCAAGAAGAAATTTTATCAAACAAACAGGAATTATTGGAATGGTCGGCTTGATCAATCCAATAGAAACTTTCGCAGAAGTATCACAAACAAAATCTTTTTTATCTGCTCCAAAAAAAAAATGGACAGATGGTTCACGATTAGTAGTATCGATTTCGATGCAATTCGAAGCTGGCGGACAACCTGATAATGCCGAAAGTCCGTTTCCTCAAAATATACAAAAAGGCTATATCGATCTTCCTGCCGCAACCTGGTACAATTACGGATACAAAGAAGGAATTCCGAGAATGTTAGACAATTGGGATAAACTGGGCGTAAAAGTTACCTCGCATATGGTGGGAACGGCAGTTTTGAAAAACCCGGAACTTGCTAAAGAAATTGTACAACGCGGTCATGAAGCCGCGGCACATGGCATGAACTGGAGCACGCAATATACAATGCCTTATGAAGAGGAAAAGAAATTTATAAAAGATGGTGTCGATGCCATCAAAAACATTACCGGTTTTACCGCTATTGGTTATAACGCCAACTGGTTGCGCCGGGGAACGAATACACTAAATATTCTGCAAGAACTGGGTTTCAAATATCATATCGATGATATCAGTCGCGATGAACCCTTTATTATTCAGGTAAAAAACAAGGATTTTGCTGTGGTTCCCTATACTTTAAGATGCAACGATATTGTTTTGATTGAAGGAAAAAACTTTTCGGCCGATCAATTCCTGCAACAGGTTAAAATGGAGTTCGATCAATTGTACGCAGAAAGTGAAACACAACGCCGGCAAATGTCGATTAGTTTTCATGATCGTATTGGCGGAACTCCCCAAATGGTCAAAGCGGCAAACGATCTTATTAAATACATGCAACAGCATAAAGGAGTGAGTTTTAAACGCAAAGATGAAATCGCTGAAATGGCATTGCACGATAAAACGACAATAAGAGAATAAAATATATTTTAAACTTTGAAATCCATACCAGTAAAACTTGTGTGGATTTCTTTTTTTTAAGTATATGAGATTTCTTTCTTAAATTAGAGGTTCGAAAAAAACTTGCTTCAAGTTTCAAGTTTACACGCCAATTTTTTGTTTCAAATTTTACAAATAACATTTTACAGACAACATCTCACCAATAAAAAATGAAAACAGAAAACAACCACTTCGCAAAAGCCGAAATGCTGATTAGAAAACCTGTTTCAGAAGTTTTTCAGGCTTTTACAGATCCGGAAATTACCCGTAAATTTTGGTTTACAAAAGGTTCCGGAAAATTAGAACAAGACACCACAACAGAATGGACCTGGGAAATGTATGGTTTTTCATTAACCGTTACCACCCATGTTCTGCAGGAAAATCATAAGATTGTGATCGAATGGGGAAATCCAGATGAAACGACTTTAGTAGAATGGATTTTTAGTCCGTTGAACGAACATGAAACTTTTGTGAGCATTACCAATTCAGGTTTAAAAGGTGATGCTGACAAAATAATCGATCAGGTAAGGAACTCAACAGAAGGTTTTACCTTAGTTTTAGCCGGAGCAAAAGCTTATCTAGAGCATAATATTCAGCTGAATTTAGTCTTGGATCGATTTCCTAAAGGACTGGCATAAAAAAAACATTAAAAATATGGATATAAAGAAACCTTCAACTATCGACGAATATATTGGCGGATTCCCAAATAATATTCAGGAAATTCTGAAAAAAGTCAGAACAACGATTCAGAAAGCTGCTCCGGATGCCAAAGAGAAAATCAGTTATTCGATGCCTGCTTTTGAACAAAACGGAATCGTGGTGTACTTTGCTGCTTTCAAAAAACATATTGGTTTGTATGCTTTACCAAGTGGTCATGAAACTTTTAAAAAAGAACTTTCGAAATATAAATCGGGAAAAGGTTCTGTACAATTTCCACTGAATGCACCAATACCTTTTGATTTAATAACCAAGATTGTAAAGTTTAGAGTGAAAGAAAACCTTGAAAAAGAAAAAAAGAAATAATCTTCAATGAATTTAACCGAACATTACAATCAGCTTTATATAAAATCTTCTGAAGCAATTTTAGAAGGTAATTACAAATTAGATACTCAGATAAATAATGCATCAGATTCCAGATTTGGTATCACTTTATTAATTCGTCCAAATGAAAAAATAAAAGCCAATATTCAGCTGTTTCTAGACGAACTAAAGGCAATAGAACCCCATCAGTATTATTATCCTGATCCAGATATTCATATTACGGTTATGTCGATTATTTCGTGTTACGAGGGTTTTACTTTAGATAAAATAAACATTCCGGAATATATCGATGTCATCCAGCAAAGCCTGGTGCATCTTGATCAAATTACAATCGAGTTTCGAGGCGTTACGGCTTCACCTTCTGCATTCATGATCCAAGGTTTCCCTACGGACGAATCATTGCATAATTTCAGGGATAAACTTCGTGAAAATTTTAAAAAATCCACTTTAGAACAAAGCATCGATAGTCGGTATACGATTGCAACGGCACATACTACTGTGATGCGATTTCAGGAAAAACTTGTAAATCCGAAGGAATTAATAGCAACCGCAGCTCAATTTCGGGATTATGATTTTGGGGAATTTCAGGTTGAAAATTTGGAATTAGTTTATAACGATTGGTATCAGCGAGAAAAAAACACCATTCGCTTAGCCAATTTTATTATTTAATTTACTCGCCACTAATTTTTTTGGGAATTCAAAAAAAACTTTTTGCCTTAGTGTCTTCATGGCAAAAAACTTATTTATTAAACTTCCCAAAATGCCATAAAACACCGGAAGGATCGTGTAAAAAACATTCGCTTCCCCAATCTAAATGTCGGGTTGGCGTTAGTTTTACACCATATTTTTCTGTTAAGTTTAAGGTCAATAACTGATTGTAATAATCATCGACATCCTCGACTTCAAGGAAAATCATGGTGTTTTCGATCCAGCTTTTATCATAATAATCCTGAAGATAAAAGGCTAAATCTCCGGTTTTAAAGACAGAAAACTTTGGATCTAAAACCCCCTCTTCAAAACCTAAATCTTTGTAAAAGTTTCTGGATACTTCAAAATCTTTGGCACCAATAAACGGTCGGATGGATATTGCTTTGTGATTCATTTTCTGTGATATTAAATTGATTATTATCTTTTCAAATTTAGTAAATAAAAATCGTAATGAGATTACCCCATTCTTTGCAAATCCATAAACAAAGTCAATATAAATGTGGTCAGCAAACCCGAAAGGTTTTAAAACCCTGTCGGGTTATCACGATCTAAAAAATCAATTTAGTTCTTCTTCAGAATATTCCCCAAACCACGGCCAATTTGTTCAATCGCTTCAAGTCCTTTGGTTAATGGCGTAGCAGTAAAATCTTCATAGGCATCCATAGAAGTTCCTTTGCGATCGTCTTGCGCATATACCAGAATCAGATTGTTATCATCAAATGATCTTTCGAATTTTTGAGGTAATCTGTCAAAGATCGATTGGTACGATACAGAACCTTTTCTGGATAAATTAAAGACAATCAAATCGTTTGGTTTTATTTCATCTGAAATAGATTCAAAATCATCCCAATCCATAATACTTTTAAAACCTAATTTAGCATTCAGTTTTAAATTTGCTGCAATTTGCTGAATGGTTTGATGTGTTTTATACTCGGCGTAAATCATAATCGGAATACTCAATTCCTGGGATAATCTACAGATTTTCTGTAATAATAAATGAAATCCAACTCCTCTTTCAGAGAATGGCGGGCAAATAAAAACCAGTCTTTTTTCTTCTATAAATGTTTTCTGAAATCTGCAGATGAACAAACTTTTATCAACATTATTAATGATTGAATCTACATTTTCACCAAAAATCTTATCCAGAAAACCTGTTTTTCTAGGCCAGCCTATAATCACAATATCCGACATGATTTCTTTTGAAGTTCTGGCAATTCCGCTTGCAGGATTATGGTCAATTCTGGCAATTGTATTTATTTTTACTTCTGAAGCCGAAGCCTGAATGACGAATTTATCAACTGCTTTTCGATACTTTAGAATATTTTTTTCGGCCTGATCATTATTAGGAACAATCGTTAACAAAGTCACCGGATTAGATGATTTTTTATCTTTAATTAAAAGTGCAAAATCTAATAAAGTGGCTGTCGCCGAAGTTTTTGCTAACGGAATTAAAATGTGTTCGTCTAAAATCTGATCGCTGTGCGCATCTTCATGAGAAACTTCTTCCTCGCAAATTGCAATTTTTTTAGCCGCTTTTTCAGTGGCAAAAGAAGCTACAATACAAGTAATTAATATTAAAATAATAGTTCCGTTTAAGATATTTTCATCCAGAATCTTCGCTTTAAATCCAACCAAAATAACCGCTAACGTTGCAGCGGCATGTGCACTGCTTAAGCCGAAAATAAGTTGCCTTTCGGTTTTAGTATATTTAAAAACAATCTGAGTAAAAAACGCTGCAATCCATTTTCCAAAAATAGCCACGACACTCAAAGTCCCGGCTACAATTAATGCTGTTGGCCCGCTAAGAATCACACTAATATCCACCAACATTCCCACCGAAATCAGGAAAAACGGAATAAACAATGAATTCCCGATAAAATCAATTCTATTCATCAGTGCAGACGAATGCGGAATCAAAGGATTTAATGCCAAACCTGCAACGAACGCTCCAATAATGGGCTCTACTCCTGCTACTTCGGCCAAAAAGGCTGCAAAGAAAACAACCGAAAGAACAAAGATATAATGAGCGTGTTTTTCGCTTTCCAATTTTTTAAAGAACCATTTCGCAATTCTCGGAATCACTAAAAACATAATAGCGGAGAAAATCGCCAGTGAAACGGTTAGTTTTATCCAGAAAGCCTGATTCAGGTTGCCTTGACTGCTTCCCATAATGACCGCCAGAATAATCAAAACCGCAGTATCTGTTAAGATCGTTCCTCCAACGGTGATCGCAACAGCCTGGTTTTTTGCTATGCCCAGTTTACTTACAATTGGATACGCCACCAAAGTATGCGTCGCAAACATACTTGCTGTCAAAAAACTGGCATTAAAATCATATTGCAGTAAATAATAACAAACCGGAAATCCAATGGTTAAGGGAAAAATAAAAGTAAAGAACCCAAATAATAAACTCTTATTTCGATTGGCTTTAAACTCATTCATATCCAATTCCAGACCTGCAATAAACATGATATACAAAAGTCCTATTGTTGAAAATAAATCTACGGCTGAATTTTTTGCAAGGATATTAAGTCCGTGAGGCCCAATAATTACTCCGGAAATAATAAGTCCGATAATTCCTGGAATATTTATTTTTTTTAATAAAATAGGTGACAAGAGAATAATGAAAAGTATCAACGAGAAAATCAATACTGGGTTACTAAGGGGTAATTCGAATTCTTGTAAAAAATGCTTGAAAAATTCTATCATAATGTAATTTTATCTTCTTTATGGTATTTTAATTTTTCGAAAAAAGATGTATTCAAATTAAAATAAAACCTCAGAAGTTATTATTTACCGATTTATTTAAAAGTAAAAAAATCAGATTCTTTAGTGATTGCTTCATTACAAAAATACCTAAAAAAATTGCGAACTTTTTACGAAAACCGCATATTAAGTAATAAAATTTGTTTCGTTGCCAAATTATTAAAATTTAATATTATTTTTAACAAAACTGCAACATTAACAAACGAAAGTAAATATTCATTGCATTATTCAATTATCTTTGTCTTAATAAATATTGCACAATGGAAGAATGTATCTCTGTTTTTGATATGCTTAAAATTGGCGTTGGCCCCTCAAGTTCTCATACTTTAGGGCCTTGGAGAGCCGCTGAACGTTTTTTAGAAGAGCTAAAAGACGAATCAATTTTAGATCAGGTTAAACGTGTGAAAGTCGATTTATACGGATCGCTTTCATTAACAGGAAAAGGTCACGCTACTGATTTATCTGTTATGTTGGGTTTAAGCGGGCAAGATCCTGAATATATTCCGGTTGATAATATTGCCGGAATCATTAAAACTATAGAGGACACGAACGAAATTATTCTCGCTAACAAATATAAAATTCCATTTTATTTTCTTCAGGATATTGTATTCAATAAAGAGTTTCTTCCTTTTCATGCCAACGGATTAAAATTTACGGCTTATAAAGCTGATGATTCTGAATATGAATCTATTTTCTATTCTATTGGAGGTGGTTTTGTTGTAAAAGAAGAACGTACCAATGCCAAAATCAAAGAGGTTATAAAATGTGCTTTCCCCTTCCCTATCCAAAACGCTGTTGAACTTTTAAATTATACAGTTTCAGAAAACAAATCCATTTCGGAAATTGTTTATGAAAACGAAAAATCGATGCGTCCGGAAGCTGAAATTCACTCCGAATTAATGCGCATCTGGAACACGATGTTAGAATGTATGTATATTGGCTGTCATACCGGAGGAATTCTCCCGGGCGGATTAAACGTTCGCAGAAGGGCTTTTGATATGCACCAAAACTTAATAGGATTATCAAACTATTCCGATCCGCAAAGCTGGCTGGAAGAAATTAGAAAAACCGAAGTAAAATTTCGTCAAATCCTTAAATGGGTAAGTTGTTTTGCACTTGCCGTGAATGAAGTAAATGCTTCGTTAGGCCGAGTAGTTACTGCTCCAACAAACGGAAGCGCTGGTGTAATTCCGGCTGTCTTAATGTATTATCTGGTTATTGAAAATCATGATGCAGGCGAAAAAGAAATCAAACAATTTTTGATGGTGGCCGGAGAAATTGGAAGTATTTTCAAAAAAGGATCTACAATCTCGGCTGCAATGGGCGGTTGTCAGGCCGAAATTGGTGTTTCGTCATCAATGGCTGCAGCGGCACTTTGCGAATTAATGGGCGGAACTCCTGCTCAGGTTTTAATGGCTGCAGAAATTGCCATGGAGCATCATCTTGGTTTAACCTGTGACCCAATTGGCGGTTTGGTACAGATTCCTTGTATTGAGAGAAATACAATGGGTGCCATAAAAGCCATAAATGCTGCCGAATTAGCTCTCGAAACTGATTCTAAAAATGCTAAAGTGCCTTTGGATAAAGTCATCAATACGATGTGGCAAACGGCAAAAGACATGAATTCTAAATACAAAGAAACCTCTGAAGGCGGATTGGCAATTGCTGTAAATATGGCTGATTGCTAAAAAAATAAAGGTTGCCACAGATTAAAAGATTTACACAGATTAAATAAGTATGAATTACGCATATTAAAAAAATCATTTTAAATCCTTTAATCTGTGGCAAAAAACTCTTCCAAAATATACTTCATGAAAAAATATTTCTTTCTTTTAGCCTTATTATTTTCCCCCCTTTTAATAAATGCTCAGGAACGTTATTTCCTGAATTCAGATACACGTTTGTATACTTCAGCAAACACTTCTGCTGATTTTTTAGGTTATTTTAAATACGGGGCCGAAGTACAATTATTATCCGAAAGTAAAAATGGCTGGTACAAAGTAAAAGCTGATAATTTATCTGAAGGATATATTCCTGAAAAATTTGTAGCAAAGCGATTAAATGCCAGAGATATTAAGGTGAGGGATAACGAAAATCCGCTTATAGAAGGTGACGATAATTATTATGGAAGTAATCATCTTTTTATATTGGTTGCCAGTTTAAAAGCACGTTCGCAGCCTGATAAAAATTCAAAAATTAGAGAGATTTTATATACCGGTGATCCTGTAGCTATTAATTACCTTCCTAAAAACCAGGAAGAATGGGTCAATATTGGAGGGAATTTTAATGATGAATACTCCAAATTTACATTAAGAAAATTCGTTGGTAAAAGACCTGATTTTAATACGCTGCTAAAAGATTTTGACAAACTCGATGTCAATAATACTACAGAACGCAAAACTATTGGCGAACGAATTGTAGAACTGGCATGGAACAGTGACAATGCTACTTTAACTCCTGCATATCAAAGATATTATGAAGTTGTCAAACAAATAAATGACCCCAAACTTATTGCTGAGACAGAATTAAACATGGCTATAGCCAAAGGATTAGCAAAACATAAAAAACCGGAAGAAATTCTTGCTTTCGTTAAAAAATCAGAGTTTATTTTGAAAGGAACAAAGACTAAATCCTGGTACCTAACTCAAAAAGATTTAGTAAAAACTTTCGGAAAACCTACTAAAAAGGCAACTGTAAGTGATGAATGCGGCATTTACTTAAGTGAAACTTTTTATTACTATCCCGATTTAGAAGCTTCTGTTGATGAAGAAAAAAATCAGGCCGAAATAACTAAAGTTTTTATTAACGAAAACAATAAGCTTGTTTTAAACCAAAACGCAACTTTAGACCATTCCTTAACTGAAAAAGCGTTTATCGAAAAATACGGAACTTACATTGGTGCTTCTATAAAAGCGCCACATTCTTACTCCATACAGATAGAAGACAGTGAATTTAGAATAGAATTTAAAGACGGAAAAATATTTACCATCGAAATATTCTTCTATTGCTGATTTCAATCTATAATTATTCAATACTTTTACATCTTCAAAAAAAAACAAAATGTCAGTAGCAAAAAAAGATTATAAAAGAATCACAACAAAGTCATTAATCGAAATGAAAAGCAATGGAGAGAAAATCTCTATGTTAACGGCTTACGATTTTACAATGGCAAAAATTGTTGATACCGCAGGAGTCGATGTGATTTTAGTGGGCGATTCAGCATCAAATGTTATGGCGGGTCATGAAACGACATTGCCAATTACTTTAGATCAAATGATTTATCACGCTTCATCTGTAGTTCGCGCTGTAGAAAGAGCTTTAGTTGTGGTAGATTTACCTTTTGGAAGTTACCAGTCTGATCCAAAAGAAGCTTTGCGTTCTGCTATTAGAATCATGAAAGAAAGTGGCGGTCACGCTGTGAAACTTGAAGGAGGAAAAGAAATTAAAGAATCTATCAAAAAAATATTAAACGCAGGAATCCCGGTTATGGGACATTTGGGTTTAACACCTCAATCGATCTATAAATTTGGAACTTACAGCGTTCGCGCCAAAGAAGACGAAGAAGCAGAAAAATTAATCGCAGATGCAAAATTGCTTGAAAAAGTAGGCTGCTTTGCTGTTGTTTTAGAAAAGATCCCAGCACATTTAGCGGAGCAAGTTGCCAAAAGCATTTCGATTCCCGTAATTGGTATTGGTGCCGGTGGCGGTGTTGACGGACAAGTATTGGTTATTCACGATATGTTGGGAATGAACAATGAATTCAGCCCGCGTTTCTTACGTCGTTACCTAAATCTTTACGAAGAAATGACAAAAGCAATTGGTCAATATGCAGCTGATGTTAAGTCGAGTGATTTTCCTAATTCTGGGGAACAATACTAGATTAGACTTTCTTAGACTTCTTAGATATTAGACTTCTTAGATTTTTTTAATTTAATTTTTCAAGATCCAAGAAGTCTAAGTTGTCTACAAATAGAATAATCTAAAAATATGCATCAATTTAAAGAACTTCAAATTTGGAAAAAAAGCAGATTGTTTTGTTCTAAAATTTATAACGTAACAGCAACTTTTCCAAATGAAGAAAAGTTTGGAATTACAAATCAATTAAGGAGAGCATCTATGTCAATTCCTTCAAATATTGCAGAAGGTTCATCCAGAAATTCAAATAAAGATTTCTCCCGATTCTTGGAAATTGCAATTGGTTCTGCCTACGAAGTGGAAACACAACTGTTAATTTCATCTGACCTCGGATTTATCAATGAAGAGAACACAGCAGAATTGATAAGCCTCTTAGGAGAAATCACAAAAATGACATCAAGATTTAGAGCAACTTTACTATAAATAAGCCCAAAATTTAATCAAGTCAAACTCTAAGAAGTCTAAGTAAGTCTAAGTAAGTCTAAAAATCTAAGCAAGTCTAAAATGAAAATCCTTTCTAATAAAAACAATCTCCAAATTCTGCACGAAGACAATCATATTATTGTAGTTAATAAACGTGTAGGCGATATTGTACAAGGTGACAAAACAGGAGATAAACCTTTATCTGATGTTGTAAAAGAATACATAAAAGACAAATACAATAAACCTGGTGACGTTTTTCTGGGCGTAATTCATCGTTTAGATCGTCCTACAACCGGAATTGTGGTTTTTGCCAGAACAAGTAAAGCATTAACGAGAATGAATGAAATGTTCAGTAATCGTGAAACCCAAAAAACCTATTGGGCAGTTGTCAAGAATAAACCTCAGGAAACAACTGCCAAATTGGTTCATTATCTTAAAAGGAACGAAAAAAACAATACTTCAAAAGCACATTTGAAAGAAGTTCCGGATAGCAAACTGGCAAGTTTAGACTATACTGTTTTTAAGGAACTTCAGAATTATGTGGCTTTGGAAATTAATTTACATACAGGTCGTCATCATCAAATTCGGGCTCAGTTATCCGCTATCGGATCTCCAATAAAGGGAGATTTAAAATATAGTTCTGACCGAAGCAATCCTGATGGTGGAATTCATCTTCACGCCAGAAAACTGGTTTTTATTCATCCCGTTTCTAAAGAAAACATTACAATTGTGGCGCCAACTCCGGATGAAACAATCTGGAATGCCATTTGATTTTATGATACAATTGTTAATTTTTTAATTTTTATCGATTAACTTGCATAGGCAAAAACCAAGTGATCATAAAAATGGACTATAAAAACGACATCGGATACAGAAAAGAAACGCTAAAAAAATTGTTGTATAACATTCAAAAAAGCGAAGACTTAATTGTAAAAGCTTTATACGATGATTTTAAAAAGCCAGAATTTGAAGCTGTTTTAACCGAAACCAACTATGTTATTTCGGAATTAAAAGACACCATCAAAAACATCAATAAATGGGCGAAACGAAAACGTGTTTTTCCCTCTCTTCTTAATTTTCCTTCTACAGATTATATCTTTAAAGAGCCTTATGGAAATGTTTTGGTAATTGCTCCCTGGAATTATCCTTTTCAATTGGCTTTATGCCCGCTGATTTCAGCAGTTGCAGCCGGAAACAGAGTTGTTTTAAAACCTTCAGAACTTACACCCAATACGTCAGCTATAATCGCTAGAATCGTAGAGAAAACATTTCACATCAGTCATGTCGAAGTCTTTGAAGGCGGTGTAGAAGTATCAAATAAACTCCTGGCACAACGCTGGGACTATATTTTCTTTACAGGAAGCGTTTCTGTTGGTAAAATCGTAGCAAAAGCTGCAGCAGAGAATTTAACTCCCATCACATTAGAATTAGGAGGAAAAAATCCTTGTGTTATTGATGAAACTGCTAATCTAAAATTGGCTGCTAAACGTATTGTCTGGGGAAAATTCATCAATGCAGGACAGACTTGTATTGCACCTGATTATATCCTGATCCAAAAAAATATGAAAGTAAATTTCATTGGTTTTTTAATTGAGGAAATCATAAAAGCTTACGGCAAAAAAATGGATAAATCTCCAGATTTTGCCCGCATTATCAATACCAAAAACTGGTTGCGGCTTGCCAATATGATTGAACCTGAAAAAGTGATTTTTGGAGGAGAAACAGATGCCAATGCCCTTTACATTTCACCCACATTAATAGAAGAACCGGCATTGGACAGTCCGGTTATGAAGGAAGAAATATTTGGACCAATTTTACCTATTTTAACTTATGAGTCACAATCTGATATAGAAGATGTAATCAATCGGTATGAGAAACCTCTTGCATTTTATATTTTTTCGGAAAATAAATCATTTGCTAAAAAATTAATTAAAACCTATTCTTTTGGCGGCGGCTGCATTAATGATACAGTTGTTCATTTTTCTAACAAAAGACTGCCTTTCGGAGGTGTCGGACACAGTGGTATTGGCGCTTACCACGGCCAATTGAGCTTTGACATATTTTCTCACCATAAAGCCATAGTAAAAAAAGGCAATTGGCTCGATTTACCAATGCGATATGCCCCTTATAAAGGTAAATTAGCTTCTATAAAAAAAGTATTAGACTGGATATAACAACGAAAAACAATTTCCTAATGTTTGCAGATTTTCATACGCGTTTGATTAAAAATATTATATTTACGTCATATATTTATCTTTAAACGACAGAATATAAAACAATTCCAGTTAATAAAAAATGAAATCTACCGTTGAACAAATCAAAGACATTCAGAATCATGGTTATACCTTAGATTTTTCAAATGTCTTTAACAATGCTTTTGAAAATTATAAAAAAATAGCCCTTTATGCCGGATTAATATTATTAGTATTTTCGATACTTTTTGGTATTGTCGGTTCTATTGTATTAGCAGCAATTTTTGGTGCAGAAAAATTAAGTAATCCCGCCTTTTTTACTATTCAGCCTATACATCTTTCCAGTCTTGAAGTAGTTTATTATGTTGCAGGAACCGTTATTTTTTCAGCATTGTTAAGCCCTTTTAGTGCAGGATTTCTAAAAATGGCTTATTGTGCTGACAGGGATGAGCAATTTAATGTTTCAACTATTTTTACTTATTACAAAACCAGTCATTTTTTTCAAATATTTCTGGCAACGGCAACAATTTCACTATTTAGTGCCTCTATATCGACATTTCTGGAAATTCAAAAACTCAGTAATTTAGGAATTTTGGTCTCATTGATAATTTCTTATTTTACGTTTTTAACAATTCCGCTTATAGTATTTGGAAACTTAAAAGCGATTGATGCCATAAAATCCAGTTTCATACTAATTTCAAAACAACCTGTTGTACTTATGGGCTTAATGATTACGATTGTTATTGCTCTAATTGTGGGATTTATGGCTTTTTTTATTGGAATTCTGTTTACTGTTCCTCTTAGCTATTCAATGACATATGCCATATATTTTGCCATTTTTAAAAATATAAAAGAAGATCCAATTGATTCAATTGGGCAATCGGATTTAGAATAAAATAGAAAATTCCATATAAAAAGAGAGCCTAACCTACTCTGTTTTTGAATTTTCAAAAAACATTTTACTAAACCAACATACCCCAAAATCTATGGTAGAAGACTATAGTTTTTTCAATTCACTGATTTCAGGAATTGCCAGTCTTGGTAATCCCCTAAAATCAATTATTACAAACTGGTATGTTTTCTCCTCAGATATTATTTTTTTCCACAATCCTAAACTCGTAGTTTTAGGACTAATACTATTTGGTTTTCTTGCCATTCTGGTTTATCAATTCTTTAGAATCAAAAGCAAAATTGGTTATTTTATCGAAAGGAAACTGGAAGTAGAAACCGCAAACAGAGAATACCAACTGTATATCTTGTTTTTTGGCATTGCCATTATTGTAATCGAAATCATCAATGAAATTTTTAAAATCAGACCTAAAAGCTTATTGATTTTAAATTTATCGATAGGTTTTGCAGTGCTGCTTATTTATCTCATAACAGATAAAGTAAAATTTTTACGAAACAACATTCAGCCCATATTCATATTCTTTTTCTTTATTTACATTAGTTATGTCTTGCACAATATTATTGTTTTATCAAATGATGTTGTACCAATAATCGTTTTTTTAATTTCATTTTTCTTTTCTTACAGCATCCTGAAGCCCATAAAAATTTATTGGTTTTTCGTTGCTTTGGTTTTTATTTTTTTGGTTATAACAGTCATTTTTGATCTGATTCCATTACGATCTTCAATTTTATTAATTAATTTCTGCATTCTGATTTTTATTCTCAATCAGGTAAAATATGCCGTTTTATTAAACAATTTAGATAATTTCAGGTTTACAAACGAAATTGTTCATAAAGGAAACTCCTTGACAATTGCCACCAATAAAAAAAATGAAGTCTTATTTTGCAGTGAGACTATAACTTCAATTTTGGGTTATTTGCCGGATGAAGTGATCGGTTTAAAGTTTTGGCAACTAACAAAAGAAACTGATTTTATTGAAGATATAAAAAACTTAAATCACGAAGAAAACAAATTATATATTCGAAAATTAAAAAGTAAAAATGGCGAATACAAGTACATTCAATGGAAAGATAAAAAATTCTCTGAGGACTTAATCATAAGCATTGGCCAGGATGTTACCGAACAAATAAATGTACAGGACCAATACAAAAACCTGATTCAGACTGCTACCGATATCATTTTTGAAATTGACAATGATGGCTGCTTTACTTTTGTAAATGACTTTGGTTTTTCGATTCTGGGATATGCTGAAAACGAAATTATTTCACAACACTATTCCAATTTTATTCATGAAAATTACCAAAGAAATGCAGTTGATTTTTATGAAAATCTGGATTCAAACGAAAACAACTTTCCAACAATTGAAATTCCGATTCTAAAGAAAGACGGAAAATCACTGTGGATTTCACAAAAAATCATAATCCGTAAAAATGATTTAGGCCAGACCATTGGCTATGCCGGAATCGCCAGAGACATTACGGATATTAAAAACATAGAAAACGAGAAAAAAAAGCGGATTAAAAAAATCGAAGCCTACAATAATTCAACGAAAAGATTATCAACTTCAGATTTTAGTAAATATGATCATCTAAATACTGTAATCGATTATATTATTAAAGAAGCGGCGACTGTAACCAAAACAAATCGCGTAAGTTTCTGGAAATACTCTAAAGATATAATTACTTGTAAAAATCTATTCAGTGTAGATAAACAAAGGTTAAGCGATAAAAATATTCTCGATAAAGAATCATATCCCATTTATTTTGAAACTTTAAAAAACAAAGCCATCATAAATGCTCCAGATGTATTTAATAAATTAGAAACCTCTGAATTTCAAAAGCTTTATTTTACAAAAAATCATATCAAATCAATGCTGGATGTCCCAATATTCCTGAGTGGACAATTAGCTGGTGTTATTTGTTTTGAAAGCACAGAAGAAAAAAGAGACTGGGATAATGAAGATATCACCTATGCCCGAACTATATCAGATGTAATTTCTATTGCCATTTCTTCACAAATGCGACTTGAAGCTGAACGAAGATTAGAATTTAAGAGCCAGTTGCTTTATGCTCTTTCTCAATGTACGGAGAAGTTCTTACTGAGTAAAACCACTCACGAAATGTTTCAGGAAACTTATGAGCTAATTGGCAAAGCAGCAAAAGTAGACCATATGTACTACTATGAAAGAGATCTTGCAACTGAAACTATATCGCAGAAATACAAATGGTCCAGAAAAGGAATCAAACATCAATCAACCAATTTGCAACAGCTCACAAAAGACAACTTGCAAGAAATTTATGAAGCTGTAAGAAACAGAAAAATTCTAAACAAACTCACGCGCAAACTTGATAATACTTTTTTCAAAAATTTGTTAATCGATAATGAAATCAAATCAATTTTGATTTTGCCTTTATATATCAATGATGTCTTTACGGGTTTTATTGCTTTTGATGATTGCACCAACGAAAGAAAATGGTCAGAAGAAGAAATCTATATCTTTCAGGTTCTTGCCAATAATATTTCATCAGCATTAGAAAGAAACCGAAATGAGGCTAAAATACTCGAAAGTGAAGAGAAATTTAAATTAATAGCCAATAATATTCCCGGAACAGTTTATCTCTCGAAATTCGATGCCTTTTCGACTAAAATATTTCTTAATGATGAAATTTTAAATTTAACAGGTTACTCAAAATCGGAATTTATTGAAAACAACTTATCCTTTTTATCCCTTATTCACCCCGATGACAAAGATGAAGTGATCAACAATCAAATTGATAACCTTCAAAACGGAATACCTTTGCATAATATTTACCGGATTCGCAGAAAAACCGGGGAATATATATGGGTAGAAGAATTTGGAGATGTTATTAAAAAAGGAACAGAAATTGAGTTTGTGGGCGGGATTTATTTTGATATCACGAACAAAAAAGAAACTGAAGATGCCATAAAAGCCAAACAACTGGCTGAAGCTGCAAATAAATCCAAATCAGATTTCCTTGCCAATATGTCCCATGAAATCAGAACGCCACTAAATGGTATAATAGGTTTTACCCATTTGTTGATGAAAACTGACCTCGAAGAAATTCAGGAAAAATACATGACTACGATCAATCAATCTGCACATTCGTTGTTAGAGATTATAAATGACATCCTAGATTTTTCTAAAATTGAAGCCGGCAAACTAGAACTATTCATAGACTTATATGACATTAAAAAAGTATTAGGTCAGGTTTTTGATTTAATTGTTTACGAATCGAATCAAAAAAACCTTCAACTGGAATTAAATGTCGACGACGATGTCCCTAAATACATTTGGACAGATATTGTCAGGATCAAACAAATTTTAATCAACTTACTTTCAAACGCAGTAAAATTCACAAACGAAGGTTCTATAAAACTGAACGTTTCTATTCTCGATAAGAATAAAAACGATACTTGTATGATCCGATTCTCCGTTATTGACACCGGAATTGGAATTTTGGAAAAAAATCGAAATAAAATCTTCAAAGCTTTTTCACAGGAAGACAGTTCTACAACAAGAAAATTTGGAGGAACCGGTTTAGGATTAACGATTTCAAATCAGTTATTAGCCCTAATGGAAAGTAAATTACAATTGGAAAGCAAAATTGATGTAGGCAGTAATTTTTATTTTGACTTAAATTTAAAAACAAGCAACGAAAGTATCAACGAAAAGTACAATGCCGAATTAAAAAAAATCAATTCTGAACTGAGTTTTGAAAATAATACTAAAAATCATAAAAACATTACATTTTTAATTGTCGAAGACAACAAAGTAAACATGTTGTTACTCAAAACTATTATTAAAAACTTATATAATACTGCTCATATCTATGAATGTGAAAATGGGTATGAAGCCGTAAATCAGTTTGAAAGCATTAATCCCGATCTTGTTTTTATGGATATTCAGATGCCAATTATGAACGGTTATGAAACGACCAAAGCCATTAGAAATATCCCCACAGGAAAAAACATTCCGATAATAGCCGTAACAGCAGGCGCTGAGAAAGACGAGAGAAATAAATGCCTGTCAGCAGGAATGGATGATTATATTTCAAAACCAATTATCAAAGGAACTGTAGAAGAAGCTCTAGTAAAATGGTTAAAATAGTTTAAACTAAATTGTATTAATTAACGTATAATTCCCAAAAAAAATATAAATTCGTACAACATAAAACACAAAATAAACTAAAATACAATATTATATGAAGTGGCAAGGCAGAAGACAAAGTGATAATGTAGAAGACAGAAGAGGCCTTTCTGGCGGAAAAGTAGCCGTTGGAGGCGGTGTTATTGGTATTATTATTTTGTTACTGAATGTTTTTGGCGGCGAAAATGGCCAGACTATAGGAAATGTATTAGAGCAAATGCAAGGCGGTCAGCAAACACAAACTGAAGCAGCAGCGCCATTAAGTAAAGAAGATGAAGAAATGGGTAATTTTGTTAGAGTAATTCTGGCAGACAATGAAGATATCTGGAGTAAAATATTTGCTGAACATGGGATGAAGTACAAAAATCCTAAATTAGTACTTTTTAGAGGCTCTGTAAATACCGCTTGTGGTGGTGCATCGTCTGCATCCGGACCATTTTATTGTCCTGGGGATCAAAAAGTATATATGGACTTAGGTTTTTTTGAAGAACTTAAAACTAAATTTGGTGCAAAGGGTGGTGATTTTGCTATCGCCTATGTTATCGCACACGAAATAGGGCATCACATACAAACCTTACTGGGAACTTCAGCAAAAATGCGTGAGGCACAGGAAGGAAAAAGTCAAGCGCAAGCAAACAAACTTTCCGTTGCTTTAGAATTACAGGCGGATTTTTATGCAGGAGTGTGGACACATTATAATCAGGAAAACTTAGATACAGGAGATATCGAAGAAGCTCTAAGTGCCGCTAATGCAGTTGGTGACGATGCTATTCAAAGCAAAATGTCCGGTCAGGTAGTTCCTGATTCCTTTACACACGGAACATCGGAACAAAGAATGTACTGGTTTAAAAAAGGTTTCAAAACCGGAGATATCAACCAGGGAAATACTTTCGAAGAAATAAGATAATTCATAAACCAAACTATTATAACCAAATGAGCATGATTAACGTCATGCTTTTTTTTGTTTTTAATAATGTATGGCTTAAACAAACTTTATTACAGAATTCAAAATATCATCCACTTACGTACTGTAATTTGGGCGTTTCCCTGCGGGCTGGGCTGTCCGCTAAATCTTTTGCGATAGGCTTATCGGTTTACACCGAAAAAATTTAGTTTTCCACAAAAGGATACCGCTGCCATCCCTAACGCAGTTTACGGGTAATTAGAAATATAATTTTTAAAATTCTAAAGTGTTATGACTACTAGTCTTTGCAAACTTAACATTTACAAACAATTCAAACTCCTTTGTGTGCCTTGCGGTTAAATAAAGGTAAAACCGTAAACCAATTAAAACAAAAAACTCCGTTTGGTTAGAAACAGGGTTTTCAAAAGAAAGGCGACAGACCCCGATAGCTATCGGGGTTCCCACATAATTACTGCATTTTGTAAAACAAAAAATCCCCATCAAATAAATGATGAGGATTCTTAAAAGAAAGGCGACGACATA
>NZ_MUGR01000070.1:0-722 GCF_002217195.1 Flavobacterium aquidurense
ACAAACATTTCTGACAATCAGTGGCAATTTATAAAAAAGACTTTGAACCTCAATGACAGAAAGCGAAAATATGGTTTAAGAACCATTTGGAACGCCATAATGTATTTGGTGAAAACCGGTTGCCAATGGAGGATGTTACCCAATGATTTTCCGAAATGGGAATTGGTCTATTACTATTACAGCAAATGGGCAAATGCAGAGGATTTTGATCTGCTTCTTTCGAAATTACGGGAAAAAGTCAGGTTGAAAAGAAATCAAAAAAGAGAACCGAGTTTAGGCATAATGGACAGTCAGAGTGTAAGATGGGGAAACAACCGCTCATTAAATGGTTTTGACGGGAATAAAAAAGTAAAAGGAATTAAAAGACATGTGGTGGTTGATAAAAACGGATTTTTATTAGCAATAATGGTTACTGTAGCCAATGTTCATGACAGTAAAGCTGTTGATTTTCTCATGAGAACTTTGGCATATTTCTTAAGTCCTGTGAAGATTATTCTTGCTGATGGAGGTTACAGAGGAGAAATCATAGAACAGGTGAAAAATAAGTTTGCTTATCTAATCAATGTGGTGATGAGAAATGATGAAAAGAAAACAGATTTTAAGCCCTTTTCTAAAAGATGGATTATTGAACGGACATTTTCCTGGTTTGATAACGACAGGAGATTATGCAGGAATTACGAATTACTAATGGAAAATTCTGAAAATATGGTAAAATTATCCGC
>NZ_MUGR01000071.1:0-17244 GCF_002217195.1 Flavobacterium aquidurense
ATAAAAAAAATCCTGTTTGTTTACAAACAGGATTTTTTTTATGTGTTTTTTAAAAACTAGGAAATATCATCATGTCCTTTTATTTCCCCTAAATCAGTCAAATTTTCTTTTAAAAACAATTTTAAATTATTAAAATTACTTATGTAATAACTACAAACACAAACAACTCTTTTTCCTTTTTCAAGAATAAAAAGAGACTCAGAAACACCAAGTCTTCCACTTTCGAATAAAACCACAAAACCATCTAATTTGCTAAAGTCATAAACTATAGACCTACCTAATCCATAATAACGTTTAACTGTTATATTGTTTTTTTCAATTATTACTTTATGAACTCTGGTTCTCACTAAAGCCAACCACAAATAAGCAACAATGATGAATACTACTAAAGGAAAAGCCAGACTCTCTTTTGGAGAAATACTATAGATATAAAGAGCCAAAAATGGAAAAATACTTAAAATCGAAATTAACAAAATTGGCAGAATTCTAAATCTGGATTTCAATGTAACCATGATTCTTTTTTTTAAACCGCTTAAGCAAAAATTATCTCAAAATAACATCCTTAATCACTTCACGCCCCAAATCCTCATTAATCATCTTCACGACTTTAGTTTTTCCGTGACTCAATTCTTCTCTTAAAACGGCAGACGACAGTTCTACATATAACGTACTTCCTTTCAAAACCACATTTTTCGTATACGTATTAACACCATTTCCCATCAACTGTCTCCAGGCTTCTTTCACATCAATCTGATCCATTCCGGCACCCAATTTGTTCACCTGGATAATCTGTTGCAAAACAGCCCCAATCGTCTGATTATTTAGTCTTTTTGCCATCTTCTAATAAATTTATTGCTCCCGCTTTTTTATAATGATATTCTTTTTTTTCCTGATTTTTCACCACCAGTTTCTCCTCTGAAATCGAGATCAGTTCCTCACTCCATTTTGCATAATCTGTTTTATAATCCAGAAAAACCTGTTCGCCTTTGAATCGAACTGAAACATTTTCAAAAGAATCACTGGTCAAAAAAGTACCGTCAAACTGAGGCATCACTTTCTTTCGGATTCCTTTGTTGTTCTTTATATCAAAATAATCAAAACTTTCATTCATTTTATAATCCTTCTCTTCTCCTTTTTCAAAAACCACTTTTTCAATTTCCCAATAGCCGTTTAATTTCGCAATATCAGCGGGTTTAATTTCCTGCCTGCACCCCAAAAACAAGAGCGATACAATCAAAATCATAAAAGTATTTTTCATAGGTAATAGTATTTTAAGGAGCTGTTTCCTGCTGTCTGCTTTATCTTTTTCCTACAAAAAAGCAAGAAAAAGGATGCCGCTCCCATCAGGGCTAAAACTCCGGTTTTCAAAAAAATATTTGTGGTACAAAGTTAACTTTATAAACCTAAAATTAGGGATAATAAAGCAAAACAAAAAAGGAATTTTACAGGAATAAAGATCCTGTTCTAAGTGAGAGCTTTAGATCAATTGCCAGCCTTTATTCATTAAAAAACTTTTACATTTTTTACAGAAATCTTTTTCTTCGTCTAAATGATTTCCGCGTTCAGCATCTCTCATCAGACAAGTTTTCACTGCACAATGAGATAAACCTTCAGTATGTCCTAATTCGTGTAAAACTACTTTATAAAACTGTTGATTGCTGTTTTTGCCGGCCATTCTAAAATCAGAGACTACACAAGATTTACCCGGTCGGTAACCTAATCCCATTATTCCCCAATCTTTAATTCCGTTTTTAGTAGTACTTATATCAGAATTTGACAATCCAATAACAACAGAATCTTTACCAACAGTATTGCGAAGAAATTCAATAATGCTGTCTGCCCGATATCTGTTTCTGGGTTTATAATAGGAGTTTTCAGGAAAAGAAATATTTTGCCTTAAAGCAACATTTGGATTAATTGTCTTAACCTGAACAAGCACATTTTTTGCCTGATCCGTTTTAAAATCACCAAATGGCTGAAGAACAACTACCTTACTCTGATTCTCTTTCTTTGCGTTTGTACAGGAAAGCAAACTAAAAAATAAAATCAGAAGACAATACTTCATAATAAGTTAAGATTAAGACTAACTTTCGCAGTTACTATTTAACAATTTAAACCTACAAAATAAAGCAATAAAAGATACTATCGTTTTGTACGCAATCTTTTCAGGATTCCCATAAAAAAGAATATTAACCCTAAAACCAACAAAACGTAATAAAAGGACAAAGTCTGATTCCTGATTACATTTGCTAAAACGAAACAAATAACGCTTGCGAAATAAAAAGTAAGAGGCGTTATATTTTTTAAAGAAGAAAAACTCATTATAAACTATTTAAAAAAACTATCTACAAATTCATATTTGTTAAAGACCTGTAAATCTTCAATTCCTTCACCAACACCTATGTATTTTACAGGAATCTGAAACTGATCTGAAATACCAATTACAACACCGCCTTTAGCAGTTCCGTCCAATTTAGTTACTGCAAGGGAGGTAACCTCAGTTGCTGCTGTAAATTGTTTGGCTTGCTCAAAAGCATTTTGACCTGTAGAACCGTCTAATACCAAAAGTACATCGTGAGGCGCATCGGCAACCACTTTTTGCATAACACGTTTAACCTTGGTAAGTTCATTCATCAAATTGACTTTATTGTGCAAACGTCCGGCAGTATCTATAATAACGATATCGGCATTTTGTGCTACAGCTGACTGCAAAGTATCAAAAGCAACAGATGCAGGATCGCTCCCCATATTCTGTCTCACAATAGGCACATCTACACGATCTGCCCAAACTTGCAATTGATCGATAGCAGCGGCACGAAAAGTATCGGCAGCTCCTAAGACAACTTTATAACCTGCTTTTTTAAACTGAAACGCCAGTTTACCAATTGTAGTCGTTTTTCCCACTCCGTTTACACCAACAACCATTAAAACATATGGTTTTTTATCTTTTGGAATTTCGAATTCAGTTGCTTCTCCGGTATTGGTTTCAGACAATAAAGCACCAATTTCTTCACGCAGAATCTGGTTTAGTTCGTCTGTACCTAAATATTTATCTTCGGCAACGCGTTTTTCGATTCTTGTGATTATTTTGAGCGTTGTATTTACACCAACGTCTGAAGCCACTAGGATTTCTTCCAGATTATCTAAAACATCATCATCGACTTTAGATTTTCCGGCAACGGCTTTGCTTAACTTTGAGAAAAAAGTAGTTTTTGATTTTTCAAGACCTTTGTCTAAAGTCTCTTTTTTATCAGTAGAGAATAATTTTTTAAAAAAACTCATTTTTTATAGGTTGTTAGTTTTTCAGACTATCCGATTCTTTGACAATCTGAATAATCCTAATGTTTATAGAAGACCAATTGTTACTACCTGATCTCTGATAGTATCTACATCCTTTGGTTTCCGTCGAATCGGGACAGTAAAGATATAGAGGATAGTGAGAACTATAGCTTAAAAAAAAGCCAATTGTTATATTTCTATAAAATTTTAGACAAATATAAAAAATAAAAAAGCTACTTCCGAATGAAAGTAGCTTTTCTATATACTGTAATTGTTATTATTTCTTTTTCAAGAAAGTATCAACTTCTTCAGGAGCCATAATAGATTCTACGAATGTATATGCACCAGTTTTAGGAGACTTCACCATTTTGATGGCTTTTGATAATCTCTTAGAAGCTGTTTGTAACGATGCTACGGTTTTCTTTGCCATGATTTAAATGTTATTGAAATTCAATACATCTTCAAATGTTATGGTATTACAAGTATTACTTAATAATCAACATTTAATTTAAGATTGTATTTAAATCTCTAAATTATTACTTAATTTCTTTGTGAACAGTTACACGTTTCAAGATTGGATTAAATTTCTTAATCTCTAATCTGTCTGGTGTATTTTTTTTGTTCTTAGTTGTTATGTATCTTGAAGTACCTGAAACACCAGAAGTCTTGTGCTCAGTACATTCTAAAATTACCTGGATTCTATTACCTTTCTTTGCCATCTTGCTATATATTTATTTAGGAAAGATTATTTGATAAATCCTTGTGACTGCGCTTTTTTCAAAACAGCAGAAATTCCATTTTTATTAATTGTTTTTATCGTAGATGCTGCTACTCTAAGAGTAATCCATCTATCTTCTTCTGGAAGATAAAAACGCTTTTTAACTAAGTTTACAGAAAATTTTCTCTTAGTTTTGTTCATAGCGTGAGAAACGTTATTTCCTACCATCGCTCTTTTACCTGTAAGGTCACAAACTCTTGACATTATACTTATCTTTTATCGTTATTCAAAATCAGGGTGCAAAGAAAAGAAAAATAAACGATTGAAACAAAAAATTAGTACACATTTTTTAAAATTTCTTTCTGTAATATTTCTAAACTCTTAATCACGGCTCTATCTATCACTTTTTCACGTGGTTGGCCAAAATTAAATTCTTCAACAATTATATCATTCGGAGTAGCCAAAGCGATAAAAACGGTACCAATTTCAGCATTTGAATCCCCTTTTGTCGGTCCGGCATTCCCGGTTGTGGCAATCGCATAGTCTGTTTTAAGTATCTCTTTCACATTCAAAGCCATAGCCGATGCAACTTCTGCGCTAACTACTGAAAACTGATCTACTAAATCCTGCGAGATACCGAGAACATTAACCTTCGCCTCTGTTGCATACGAAACCACACTGCCTTTGAAGTACTTAGAAGCTCCGGGAACAGCTGACATAACAGAGGCTATTTTCCCTCCGGTAAAACTTTCAGCAGTTGCAATGGTTCTATTTTGTTTGTCCAGCATTTTTCCAACTACGGATTCTATTGTCTCATTTTCTTCATAGCCTACTATAATATCATGAATGATAGCATCTAATGATTTCACATTCTCCTCTATTGCAGCTTCAAGCAATTCTTTATTTGTTCCTCTGGCCGACAAACGCAAACGAACCCGTCCGGGATTTGGGAGATAAGCCAGCTTTATGAATTCAGGCAAATTGTTCTCCCAATCTTCGATACGTTCCGCCACCAGACTCTCTCCCTGACCATAAGTTAAAATAGTTTTATGAATGATATAGGGGCGTTTGTACTCGCGAACTATTTTAGGAATTATTTCTTCTTCGACTAAATACTTCATTTCGTACGGAACTCCCGGAAGCGATACAAACACCGTATTTTCTTTCTTCATCCACATTCCCGGCGCAGTCCCCATTTTGTTATGCAAAACGGTGCATTTTGACGGAACTAAGGCCTGATCTTTATTTAATTGTGAAATTGGCCGCTTATAAAACCCTTCGATCAATTCTGTTACATGAGCCAGAACTTCAGGATTCACGACTAATTCATCATCAAAATAATCACAGAAAGTTTTTTTGGTGACATCGTCTTTTGTTGGTCCTAAACCACCTGTTATAATCACAACATCAACTTTGTTTTGTAGTTGTGCAAACGTGTCTAAAATGTGTTTTTTATCATCGCTTATCGAAATCATTTCATGAACTTCGACACCGATCCGGTCTAGTGATTTGGCGATAAAACCTGAATTTGTATCTACAATTTGACCTATTAAAATTTCATCTCCAATAGTAATGATAGTTGCTTTCATAGCTGCAGAATATTATTTTACTTACGCACGGTAAGTCATTATTACAAAGTAGGTTGTTGCCGCAACGATTTTTGCGTGAGAGGTAGTAGCGGCATCCTTTTGTGACAAAGAGACGCCTTTTTAAGCAAAAGTGCTATGAACAAAAGATATAGCGAATAACCCGACCCTGTTTTTGCCTTAAATTTAAAAAAGGCAAAAACTGGGTCACGCCCAAACTTTACAAATCAAAGTCTTTTTTGATTTCCTTGATAGCGTCTTTTACTTGTATCTTTATACTTTTGAAGGTTTCAACAATTTCTTTTTTCTTGCCTTCTGCCTTTGTCCAGGCTTCGACTTGAAGAATTTCTTCAAAAGCAACATTTAAACCCATTAAATCAAGGGTAGGTTTTATTTTGTGCGCGTAAGAATAAGCATATTTATGATCCTTTTTCTTAATCCCTTCTTTGATTTGTTTTAAATCTTCGGGAACTTCGGTAACAAATAATTTAAGAATTTCGTTTACAAATTCCGGATCATTGTCTGAAAGCGCATATACTTTCGAAAGGATGTATTTTAAAGCCATTATTTTACTTGTATTCTGAATAATTTTTTATCTTCTAAAAAGCCCTCTAAAACATCATTTGGTTTAACCGCAGCAACACCTTCAGGAGTTCCTGTAAAAATAATATCTCCAATTTTTAAAGTAAAAAATTGCGATACATACGAAACAAGTTCATCGATTTTCCAAAGCATAAAGCCTGTATTTCCTTTTTGAACTGTTTGAGAATTATTTGTCAACTCAAATGTAAGATTTTCCATCGAAACAAAATCACTTTTCGGCAAAAACTCTCCAATAACCGCAGAGCCATCAAAAGCTTTTGCTTTTTCCCAAGGCAATCCTTTTGCTTTTAATTTATCTTGTAAATCTCTGGCTGTAAAGTCGATACCTACACTAATTTCATCGTAATATTTATGAGCAAATTTAGGTTCGATATACTTCCCTACCTTATTAATTTTAACAATTATCTCTATTTCGTGATGAATCTCTTCAGAAAATTCCGGAATTACAAACGGATGCTGTTTCAATAAAACAGCTGAGTCCGGTTTCATAAAAACTACCGGCTCTGTTGGGCGCTCGTTTTTTAACTCCGCAATATGATTGGTATAATTTCTACCGATACAGATTATTTTCATGTCTATATGAGTTGCTAAACTCCTAAGTTGCCAAGACTCTAAGAAAAAGCGCAAAAAAAATCAGCACCTCAGAAGCTTAGCAACTTAGAACCTTACTTAGTATTTAACTTTCTTAATTTTATTGCTGTTAAAACCTTTTTAGTATACAAAGGAAAATCAGCATTTTGAATCCAGCTGAAATAGCCCGGTTCTGTTTCCAGAATTTTATCTACTTTGACTCCTTTGTGTTTTCCGAAGGTAAAAATCTCTTCGTTATCCTGATCAAAAGCAATCATTCCGGCAAAATCAGCTATCTTTTTACGGGTTGTAAATTCAGACAATGACTTCATATCATTTTCTAAATCCGGGTAACGATCTAATTGTGCTTTTAGAATTTCATAGGTTGCCATAGTATCTGCCTCTGCAGAATGCGCATTTTCAAGATTTTTTCCGCAATAGAATTTCAATGCGGCACTTAAAGTACGCTCTTCCATCTTATGAAAAATAGTCTGTACGTCTACTGAAACCTTATTTTTCATATCAAAGTCAACTCCGGCGCGAAGCAATTCTTCAGCCAGTAACGGAATATCAAAACGATCTGAATTAAAACCTCCCAAATCACTATCCTTAATCATGTTATGAACTTGTTGTGCCAACTCAGCAAAAGTAGGCTCATTGGCCACTTTTTCATCTGTGATACCATGAACAGCGGTTGTTTGTGGCGGAATTGGAATCGTAGGATTCACTAACCAGGTTTTACTTTCTTTATTTCCGTTTGGAAAAACTTTGAATATTGAAATTTCTACAATTCGATCTTTTCCGATGTCAATTCCGGTTGTTTCAAGATCAAAAAAGCAAATTGGTTTGTTGAGTTTCAGTTCCATTTTTTAATTTTATAAGATTACAAATGTAATTTTTAAAGCGGAATTTCCTCTTTTATTCTTGATTTTTTTAACCGAAAAAAGGCTCATTTTTGCGATTTTAACGTTTAAATTCATTCTCAAAGAAAGACGCCATTCGTTTCCTTAACCTTTTCTTACAAACAAAAAACCCGGAAAATTTTTAAAATCTTCCGGGTTTTGAATTTATTCTATAGTATTTAAAAATCTCTGTCGATATCAAAAGCTTCTAAATATTCTGCTACTCTTTTTACAAAGCTTCCACCTAAAGCTCCATCTACTACTCTGTGATCGTAAGAGTGCGATAAGAACATTTTTTGACGGATTCCGATAAAATCACCTTCCGGGGTTTCGATAACTGCCGGTACTTTACGAATGGCACCAAGAGCTAATATCCCCACTTGTGGCTGATTGATAATTGGCGTACCAAAAACACTTCCAAAAGTTCCTACGTTCGTTACTGTATAGGTTCCGCCTTGTGTATCGTCCGGTTTAAGTTTTCCGGCTTTTGCACGATTTCCTAAATCGTTAACCGCTTTTGCCATTCCAACCAGATTCAGCTGATCTGCATTTTTGATTACGGGAACAATTAAGTTTCCGTTTGGTAAAGCCGCAGCCATTCCTAAATTTATATTTTTCTTTTTGATGATATATTCACCATCAACAGAAATATTCATTCCAGGGAAATCTTTCAGTGCTTTTGCAACCGCCTCCATCATAATTGGCGTAAAAGTAAGCTTCTCGCCTTCTCTTTTCTCGAAAGCTGTTTTTACTTTTTCTCTCCATTTTACGATATTGGTTACATCAACTTCAATAAACGACTGCACGTGAGCCGAAGTTTGAATAGAAGCCGTCATGTATCCTGAAATCAGTTTACGCATTCTGTCCATCTCGATGATTTCGTCACCTCCATTTACAGAAACCGGAACCGCTTGTTGACTTTTTTGAACAGGAGCAGCGACAGGCTGTGCTACTTTTGGAGCTTCTACAACCGCTTTTGGAGTTTCAACACCTGATTTGCGGGTTTCAATATATTTTAAAATATCTTCTTTTGTTACACGTCCGTCTTTTCCTGAACCGACAATATTTTCTAATTCAGCAACAGAAATCCCTTCTTCTTTTGCAATATTTTTTACTAACGGAGAATAGAATTTATCAGATCCTGAAAAATCCTGTGGAGCAGCTGCAACATCTTTTGCTACTTCGATTGTTTTTTCGATTTCAGCAACTTCAGCCGGAGCAGCAGCTTCTTCTGTTTTTGCAGCCGGAGCATCACCTTCCGTTTCAATAATAGCAATAGTTTGTCCTACCTGAACTAAATCATCTTTACCAAATAATTGTTCTACTAAAACTCCTGATACTTCGCTTGGCACTTCACTATCAACCTTGTCAGTTGCAATTTCGAGTACAGCTTCATCAGCTTCAATTTTATCTCCCACTTCTTTCAACCAGTTGGTAATAGTTGCTTCAGCGACACTCTCTCCCATTTTAGGAAGTTTCAATTCAAATCTTGCCATATTGTTAACCTAAAAGGTGATTTTGATTTTCAGATTGCGAAATTACTGAATATTCTAAATATAAATTACATTTAATATAATTTTTTACTCATTTTTTACAATTTGCCCTGTAACATTTCATGAATTGATTCCAATAATAAAATTTGTGTTTTTGGGGAAAATCTTAAAAGTAACGTTCTTATCTTTAAGAGTTTTTATGATTTTAATACATTTTTTGAACGAAACATACTGATTATCCAAAATAATATCAACTCTTTTACCCTTAAAAATCAGGGACGAATTTACCATTTTTTCTTTTTTTAAATTCATAAAGACGACTTTATTTTTTAAAATAGACGGTAATTTTTCAGACAAAATTCAATTTACAGAAGAAAAAACGACAATTTCCGACAGCTGTTTTACTTTCATTTTTCCCTAAACCATTTTTACAAAACAGAAAACGAAATTCTGATTGGAATGAAAAATACAAAAAATCAGGAATTTAATAAGACGAAAAAAAAGAAACTGATTCTTTTGAGGATTAAAAATTTTCAGCCAGGCCCAATCGCAATGACCAGTCGTTTTTACTAACTCCAAAATCAAGTACCAGATTACTGTTGTTTTGTTTGTTCCATTTAATGCGTAATCCGGTTCCCACAGCAGGATTCCATTTCCTGAAATCATAAGTATCCAATTTAGAAACCGAAGAAATATTAGTAAAAAATACGGCTCCGATAAAACCATTTTTAGTGATATCTGTCCTGTATTCTGTTTCAAAATAAATCAACGCATTGCTGCGGAATCTATTTCTGGTAAAACCCCGGCCTGTTTTTCCGTCGCGATCCCAACCAATACTTGGCAAATCGAGATAATGCGGTTTCCCGCCAAAAGTCGACCAGTAAAAAGCCCTGTACGCCAAAACTCTGTGTTTGTACTTATTAAAAGAATGGTATTTTCGGGCATCAAAATAAATAGAATTCCATTTTTTACCGTCTACCCCACTTGTGTTCATTCTGTAATCAGCTTCGACATAAATACCTTGTTCGGGATTTACATTGTTCTTACGGGAATCGTACAATCCCTGAACCGCTACTCCAAAAGAATTTTCATTAGAAAAATCTCCATCCATATATTTCACGTAATCTGTTTGATCATCAATATAAGAATCTTCAGAAATATTCTGATAATTATCTAACAACAAACCCAGTCCCAAACGAAAATCCCCGATTACTTTTCGGGTCGCAAATTGATAAAACCGCCATTGCTGATAATCCAGTGTCGACATTTTTTTATCGGTGTTATGCCCTCCCAAACCATAAGTATCCTGCGGATAAATCATAAAACGATAGTCTCCGATAAAATTCCAGTTATTGTCTTTTGTATAAATATAAGATTGAATAGGAAAAACATATTGTTTGGTAAAACTAAAATAAGGCGAGAAGGAAACCTGGGACATCTTGGTTGTATTGCTGTCGCCGAGGTAAAATGTGGTCAGAAAAGAAACTACTAATCCGGCACTTTTATTGGCGTCGATTGGTACAGGAAGCAAAGAGAATGCTACTTTTTTATCCGGATTTATTCGGAGAGAGTCATTTTTATGAAAGAGTTTGTATAACACATCTAAAATATCTTTTTTGTTATTCGTCACTGAATCATTTTGCGAGTAACAAAATGGCATCAGAAAAAAGAAAAACAAAACAATTAGAGATTTTTCACCTTTCATTTCATAAAGCTTTAAGAGACAACTTCTTACAAATTTAAAATTAAATTTAAAACGAAAGCTGTTTTTAGAAATAATAAAAAAAGAAAACTATACCCCATTATAAAAAAACATATTTTTGGATTGCATAAAATTTTTATTTCCTATGAAAAACAAAAAATTGGTTCCTATTGATTCATTTCTTTTCATCTTTACAATCGGTTTTTTCATACTTGGCATTACATCTGCTGCCAAACATTCTGATAAAAATCTTGTCGAAACCTCAACGTGGTATATCGCCGGCCCAACTCTAGAAAATCAGGAAACAATTAATCGTGTTCGTCAGCAAAAAGGCCTGGTTATAGTCACCTCAAAAGATAATCCCGCTGGAGAAATTGAATTGAATGTTTTACTTACTGATTCAGGTTCAAATGATGGTGCTCCAACTAATTTATCTGATGATTCTAAATTTGTCACTATTATCTATAAATCATCACATCTTATAAAATTGCAGGCTCGCGAAGGCAATAAAGAAGGAACTGGTTGCGTTCATGGAGGATCGCATCCCAGAGTTGATCTGCAAGCGTCGCCAAAAAAATTTAAAACGGTAAAAATTCCGTGGTCCGATTTTAAACAGGACGGATTGCCTGACGGAAAGCTTTTAGACTCTCACAATCTTTGTAAATTCAATTTTGTGAATTACAATCCGGTTTCGGGAGCGTTTTTAGAAATTAAAGCAGTTATAGTTCAAAATTAAAAAACATGAAAACAAGACTTATTCTTTTACTTTTCGTTACCGTATTATTTTCAAATTTCGGCTTTAGCCAAAAAAAATCTACGTCTTCAAAAATAGACATTAATGGCGTTTGGCAGGATATCAATCCGGATGTTCAGAATGCAGTGGTTATTATCTCTGAACAGGACGGAAAAGTGATGTTCTCTCATTATCTGGAATGGAAAGGGAAAAAATTTGTAGAAAGCGGCATAGGAAAAAGAGTCGGAAACACAATTGGTTATACTGTAGATGTTACTTTACCTATTAAAGGCTGGGCGACAGCAGGAACCCATACACTAACATTGTCTGAGGACGGAAACACGCTGGAAGGAACTTTTGCTGACAATAAAAAACGAACCGGACCGATTGCGTTTAAGCGCGTGAGGTGAAATTTTGTTTCAGGTTTCAGGTTATATCTTAACGTGAAACCTGAAACTTCTAAAACTTTACAAATGCAGTTGAATTTTATACCTGTTGCATAATTTCATCACAAACAACATAATAGTAGAAAACACTAATGACCAGATAATCCCCGGTACTCCTTCACGGAAATACCCCGGAATAATGTGAATTTGAAAAGCTTTGCAGAAATAATAAATTACGCCAGGCAAAATATAAATCAATAATGGATTTGCGGCGGCGGGCATGAAGAAATTACTCCATTTTGTTTGTTTCCTAATTTCCATCAACCAATACAAGAAGTAGAATAAAACGGTACAAATTGTTGCAGAAAACATGGTCCAGGACGGAGTTCCTTTTATTTTTGAGATTCCAAAATAAGGTCTTAATAAATATCCTGTCACAAAAAACAGAACTGCAAAACCTATTACTGCCCAATTGATTTTGGCGGCTACTTTCCGATCAAAAAACAATAGCGAAATTACTACTCCGGCAGCAACCACCGCAGCGTGCGTTAAATGTCCGGCAATAAAACCAAACCCGGGTATTTGATGTAACGCTGAACTTTCAGTCAGGTTTATCGCATTTGCTGCTACACAAACAATCAAAAAAGCAATCATGCCCCATAATCTTCCGGAAACAACCCAGTAATAAACCACTGTAAAAAGATACGCCCAACCAATTAAGCCCAGAATTCCCCACCATTTTGGTGTAATCCCAATTGCGCCGGTATCCTCCTGAACATATAAAAAGTATAATGCTATCAAAACCAGCATTCCGCCATAATGAAGTGTATTTTTTAACCAAACCGGAAAATCTTTGGGATATTTATTCCAAATCGGAATGGGCATTGCATAAGCCAAAAGCCCCCAAAAGACTGGCTCAATGATCATTTTTGAAGCGTCATATCCATATTCCGCATTGACCATATAAACTCCGATAATAATTAATGCTAAAGCTCTTTTCAGAGTATGTGTCCAAATTGTTTTGGCGCTGTCGCCTTTGAGTAAACGGGCATTAAATGCAAAAGGAACAGACATTCCGACAATAAATAAAAAAGCCGGAAAAACCACGTCTACAAATGTCATCGCATCAGCATCAGCCGGCATATGTTTCATCCATTGTGGCACATTTTGAACACTTGCCAATTCATTTACAAAAATCATAACAAAAATTGTAATTCCCCGTAAAGCATCAATAGAAATAATCCTTTGATTGTATAAATTTTCTTTAATTCTCATAAAATAGTAGGTTTTTAGCAATCTCAAATATAACATAATTATGAAACGTTCGGTTACATTTGTTACATTAAAATAAAAGCATAACAAAATCTTTCTATTTGTATCTTTTTAAAACATACCGTTTTTCTTAAAATCAAAAAAACACTTTTATGGATCAGATATTAGGTCTTTTAGCAAAAAAACCAATTAAACAGGCTTACTGTTTTTTCGATAGTATTTAAAGCTTTACTTTTATGACAGGCAAATTTTAATATTGCAGTACATGATAAAAAACATTCTATTTCTTTGCTTTATTATATCATCCTCTTATGCACAAATTTCGGGATGCACAGATCCGCTTGCTAAAAACTACGACTCAAATGCCACCATAAATAACGGAAGCTGCCGTTACAATAATATCCGAATCAAACAGGAATACGCTATTCAATTAAGTGATTCAATAAAAGAAACTTCCGGATTAATCCTCTTTAATAATTTGTTATGGACACACAATGACGATCATGACAAAACGATTTATGGATTAGATTCGTTAGGAAAAATTCGAAAAAAAATCATTCTGGACAAAGTAACCAATCACGACTGGGAAGAAATTTCTCAGGATAGCACTCATCTCTATATTGGGGATTTTGGAAATAATTACGCAGGAAACAGAAAAGATCTGAGAATTTTAAAAATCGAAAAAAAATCATTTTTAGAAGGGAATCCAAGTATAGAAACAATTGCATTTCAGTATTCTGACCAAACTGATTTTTCATCTCAAAAACCAAACAAAACTAATTTTGACTGTGAAGCTTTTGTGGTTTCAAAAGACAGTATCTATTTGTTTACCAAACAATGGAATACTTCTAAAACCGGTATTTATGCTCTGCCTAATACCTCCGGCAATCACACTGCTCAGCTACAATATACTTTAGACACACAAGGTCTGGTAACAGGTGCAACTTATTTAGAATCAAAAAAACTCATTGCACTTTGTGGTTATTCTAAAATAGGAAAACCATTTTTGTTTCTTTTATATGATTACAAAAACAATGATTTTTTGTCTGGAAACAAACGAAGAATTACGATCAAACGTCCCATTCTTCAAATTGAAGGTATCGCAACCAAAGATGGCTTACATTATTATCTTACGAATGAATCTCTGGTTCGAAAACCTGTTATTAATGTTCCGCAGCAAATTCACTATTTTGATTTGAGTTCAGTATTAAGCCAATATCTCAATAAATAGCAATTATTTATGTTTTATGAACAGTCAGGCCTTCATTTCTGTTTTCTATAAATAAGCAAAAACGGTTTTAAAAGAGTTTATTTTTTATCAGACCGGCAGATTATTTTCAAAAGCGGACCCAAAAGAAAAAAATGAATCTGTACTTCCAACACCTTCAATTTGGTGAATTTGCTCGTATAAAACTTTGCGAAGCTCTTCGTTGTTTTCGGCTACAATTTTAACAAACAAAGCATATTTCCCGGAAACCCAATGACACTCTATTACTTCCGGAATTTCTTTAAGTTTTTCAGCAATAGAATATGAGAAATGAGCCTCTTTGGTAACGATTCCCGTATAAGTAATCGTTTCAAAACCAAGTTCTTTAGGATTTAATTTTACAGAAAAACCGGTAATTATTCCCGCTTCCTGCAATTTCCGAACTCTTAAATGTACCAATGAATTGGAAATATTTAATTCTTTCGCCAAATCAGAAAATGGTATTCTTCCATTCTCACTTAGTTTTTGCAGAATTTCTCTATCTAAATAATCAGTATTTTCATTCTTCTTGATGCCCGCCATAGTCCGTTTTTGTTTGATGATTCTATTATTTTGACAATTCTTATGATGAAACTCGATTTTAAAGTGTCAAAATTACAAAAAAAACTGCACATCGTGTCTAATTCTCAATAATCGTACTTGTATGATGTTATAATAACAGTATTATATATAGATTTGTGTCATAATAACAGTATTTTAACAAAACCAAAATGAATAAAACTCAACTACTTACAAAATTATGGGAGCAATATGCTCATATTACTCCTTCTGCAGAAAAAATACACGAATTGCTGCAAGAGAGAGGCGAAGAAATTATAAACGATCATATCGCAATTCGTACTTTCAATGATCAACGTGTCAATATTGCAGTATTAGAAAAACCTTTCTTAAATGTTGGTTACGAGGCTAAAGGCGAATATAATTTTGAAACTAAAAAATTATACGCAAAGCATTATGAGCATGCTACAGATAAAGATGCGCCAAGAATTTTTATTTCTGAATTAGAATTAGAAAAATGTTCTGCAACATTGCAAGAAACGGTACAGGATATATTGAACAATTGTGATCAAAATTTATTCAATGATCCGGAATTGGTTTTGAGCGGTTCTGTCTGGAAAGGAAATTCTCAGGCGATTTACAAATCATTGCTTGAAGAATCTGAATATGCTGCGTGGATGTACGTTTACGGTTTTAGAGCAAATCACTTCACAATAAATACAAATGCTCTTAAAGATTTTAAAACACTCGAAGAACTAAACAATTTTCTGGAAGCAAACGGATGGAAACTAAACGCGTCAGGAGGAAAAATTAAAGGAACTCCGGAACAATTACTGGAACAATCGAGCACTCTGGCCGATTTGTATACCGTAGATTTTGAAGAAGGAGCGTTAGAAATTCCGTCCTGCTATTATGAATTTGCACTTCGTTATCCAATGTCAAACGGAGAATTGTATCAGGGATTTGTTGCTTCATCTGCAGATAAAATCTTTGAAAGTACTGACGTAAAGCTGCAGGAAGCAAAATAATAAAAATCTATTCAACAGAATTATTTTAACACATAGAAACATAGATTTTAGATACTCGAAACAAGACGTTTCACTTATTTAAAAGACACATAGAATGACTATGTAAAAGAAATCTACTTCTTTAAGGATGCTCTTTTACTAAGAATAAAAATCAATTTCCAGAAGAAAAAAACGATACAACAGAAAGCTTTTCTGAGGCTATAATATTGTCTTGTTTTTTGACACAAGCAGAATAACAAATAAAAAAAAGGGCCGGAATGACAACAACAGAATTAGGATTCGGAATAAAAGAAGCTTTAGAACAATTGGGCATAAAGGAAATTAATGAAGGAACTTCAACAGGAATAAACAATTTTTCGAGCGGTGACATTTTAGAAAGTTACTCTCCGGTTGACGGACAATTAATTGGAAAAATTAAGACTTCGACTGCTGCAGATTATGAAAAAGTAATGGAGTCAGCAACAGCTGCTTTCAAACAATTTAGAGTAATGCCGGCACCTCAACGAGGAGAAATTGTGCGTCAGTTTGGAGAAAAATTACGCAAGAATAAGGAAGCCTTAGGAAAACTGGTTTCTTATGAAATGGGTAAATCTTTGCAGGAAGGTTATGGAGAGGTTCAGGAAATGATCGATATCTGTGATTTTGCAGTAGGTCTGTCGCGTCAGTTACACGGATTAACGATGCACTCTGAGCGTCCGGGACACAGAATGTATGAACAATATCATTCTTTGGGAGTTGTCGGGATTATTTCGGCATTCAACTTTCCGGTAGCGGTTTGGGCATGGAACACTGCTTTGGCCTGGATCTGCGGAGATGTTTGCGTTTGGAAACCCTCAGAAAAAACACCACTGTGCGGAATTGCCTGTCAAAATATCATGGCAGAGGTGATCAAAGAAAACAACCTTCCGGAAGGTATTTCCTGTTTAATCAATGGTGATTACAGAATAGGAGAAATAATGACAAACGATAAACGTGTACCCTTAATATCCGCTACAGGTTCTACCCGTATGGGCAAAATCGTGGCGCAGGTAGTTGCAGGACGTTTAGGAACTTCATTATTAGAACTAGGCGGTAACAATGCCATTATTGTAACTCCGGATGCCGATATAAAAATGACTGTTATTGGTGCCGTTTTTGGCGCTGTAGGAACAGCAGGACAAAGATGTACATCGACACGCCGTTTGATCATTCACGAAAGTATTTATGA
>NZ_MUGR01000072.1:0-10056 GCF_002217195.1 Flavobacterium aquidurense
AAGCTTTGCGTTTGATCCAAGAATTGTAATTTTGGAATTTTCAGTTTTATCCAAACCAAAAAAAAGCCCTCGTAAAGAGGGCTTTCTATATATTTTAGGAAATTGTAATTAATTACAATTTAGCAACATGTTTCGTTAATTTAGACTTCAAGTTAGAAGCTTTATTATCATGAATGATGTTCTTTTTAGCTAATTTATCAATCATAGAGATTACAGTTGATAATTTTGAAGCTGCATCAGATTTATCAGTAGCCAATCTTAATGCTTTAATAGCATTACGAGTAGTTTTATGTTGGTATCTGTTAAGAACTCTTCTTTTTTCGTTGCTTCTGATTCTTTTTAATGCTGACTTATGATTTGCCATTTTGTTTTAATTTTAGATGTAATAATTATTATAGATACTAGTTAAAAAAGAAAAACCTCCCACAATTGTAAAACAATCACTTTGGTTTTAACTAATAAAACAAAAATCGAGACACCAACTTTTATTTTACAAAACTTATTCACAACTAATTTTAGTAGTCTGTAAGGGAATCGAACCCCTGTTACCAGGACGAAAGCCTGGAGTCCTAACCCCTAGACGAACAGACCATATCCTTCTAAGTTTTTCTATATTTAAATAGAGGTATCCTTGTAGCCCGTAGCGGAATCGAACCGCTCTTACATGGATGAAAACCATGCGTCCTAACCGATAGACGAACGGGCCATTTTAATTCTCAGTATTTCAAGAACATTTTTGCAGTAAAAAAGTAGTAGCCCGTAGCGGAATCGAACCGCTCTTACATGGATGAAAACCATGCGTCCTAACCGATAGACGAACGGGCCTGCTTCTCTAATGCGGATGCAAAAATACAACTATTTTTAAGATGTACAATACCTGATGCAAAAAAAATTAAAAAAAATTAATATGCCTTCGCAAACAATACTCTTTTTGAAGAAGGATTCCCAGTAAACACACAGGCTCCCGCCTCTTCTACAGCGTCTAAAGGAATACAACGAATTGTCGCTTTTGTCAAGTCTTTTATTTTTTCTTCAGTAGCAGCCGTACCGTCCCAATGAGCCGATACAAACCCACCTTTACCGTCTAAAACTTCTTTAAATTCCTCAAAACTATTTACTTCCGTAATATGAGTATCACGATAGCTTAACGCTTTATTAAATAAATCAGCCTGAATCTGCTCTAATAAGTCATTTATATAAGTAACAATTCCTTCTCCGGAAACCGTCTCTTTTGTCAATGTATCACGTCTGGCCACTTCAAAAGTTCCGTTTTCTAAATCTTTTGGCCCAACAGCAATCCTAACCGGAACACCTTTCAATTCCCATTCAGCAAACTTGAATCCTGGTTTTTGAGTTGTTCTGTCATCGTATTTAACTGAAATCTTTAATTTCTTAAGTTTAGCCGTTAAATCATTTACTGCAGTTGTAGTTTCAGCCAATTGCTCGTCTGTTTTATAAATAGGCACAATAACTACTTGTATTGGCGCTAAATTAGGAGGCAATACCAATCCCTGATCATCAGAGTGTGTCATTACCAAAGCCCCCATCAAACGAGTAGAAACTCCCCATGAAGTTCCCCATACATGCTCTTGCTTTCCTTCGGCATTTGCAAACTTTACATCAAATGCTTTTGCAAAGTTCTGACCTAAAAAGTGAGACGTTCCGGCTTGCAACGCTTTTCCGTCCTGCATCAAAGCTTCAATACAATAGGTTTCATCAGCACCTGCAAAACGTTCGGTTTCAGTTTTTATCCCTTTAACAACCGGAATTGCCATAAAATCCTGAGCGAAATCAGCATATACATTCATCATCTTTTCAGATTCTTCTAAGGCTTCTGCCTTTGTAGCATGCGCTGTATGACCTTCCTGCCATAAAAACTCAGCTGTTCGCAAAAACAAACGCGTACGCATTTCCCAACGCACTACATTTGCCCATTGATTAATCAGTAAAGGCAAATCTCTATACGATTGCACCCATCCTTTATAAGTCGACCAAATAATTGCTTCACTGGTAGGACGAACAATAAGCTCCTCTTCTAACTTCGCATTTGGGTCAACCATTAGTTTTCCGGGTTTGTCCGGATCATTTTTTAATCTATAATGTGTTACGATAGCACATTCCTTTGCAAATCCTTCTGCATTTTTCTCTTCCGCCTCAAACATGCTCTTAGGCACAAATAAAGGGAAGTACGCATTTTGATGTCCTGTTTCTTTAAACATGCGGTCTAACTCAGCCTGCATTTTTTCCCAAATAGCATATCCGTAAGGTTTAATAACCATACATCCTCTAACGCCCGAATTTTCGGCTAGATCTGCCTTTACAACCAGCTCGTTATACCATTTTGAATAATCTTCTGATCTTGTAGTGAGGTTCTTACTCATATTGAATAGTTTGGCACAAATTTTGTTTTAATAATTTTAACTAAATAGTTTGACAAAACTAACTATTTTTGTAATGTGCAACAATAAAAAACTCCACAGATATGAAAACTTATACAACTCTCCGCCAAAACTCAAGTCATTTTTACTTAATTGGATTATTGAGTTTTCTATTAGCATCTTGTGGTTCTTACCAAAATACTTCTTACCACGATAACGATGGCGTATACGGTGGCTCACCAAGAACCTATGCTCAGACAACTACCACAAACACTAATAACCAATATAAAGATTACTTTAGATCATTACAAGATGACAATCAACCGTCTGAAATTTTTACAGATGTTGACAGCTATGGCAATTACTCTGATAGCGACAGTACACAAACAGTAGCAACCGCTTACCCTGCTTGGGGAAGTGCCAATTCAGAGGTTTCAGTAAATATTTACTCTGACCCTTCATGGTCGATGGGATTCGGACTAGGATTTGGATACCCATATTACGGATGGGGTTACGGAGGAGGATATTGGGGCTACCCTAATTATTGGGGCCCAGGATGGGGTTACCCGGGTTGGGGCTACCCTGGCTATTGGGGACCTGGATACAACAGATACAACAATTACTCTTATAGTTATGGAAGAAGAGGTTCTGCATCTTATTACGGAGACAGAAACTATGCTTCTAACAGAGGTTACACCAACAGAAGTTTCACAACAAACAGAAACTATACTACCAGAAATTCTACTTCTGACAGAAGCTACAACTCAAACAGAAACTATACCACCAATAGACAAAACGGGTATACAGATTTCAGAAGAAGTTCCAGTACAAACGGAAGAAACTATAATTCTTCAAATCCTAATTTTACCAATAGAAGAAATACAACTCAGGGTCAAAGCAATAGCTACGACTACTCTAACAGAAGATCGAGCAACAGTACATCGACTAGAAATTATAACAACAGCAATAACAGCGCACCATCAAGAAGTTACTCTCCAAGTCCATCACGTTCTATGAACAATAGCGGCGGGGGCAGCATGAGATCATCTGGCGGCGGTGGCGGTGGCGGCGGAAGATCATACGGCGGAGGCGGAGGCGGAAGAAGATAATCTCTTCTTTCCCTCATCAAAAAAAAATCACATTAAAACTTATCCAAATGAAAAAAATATTATTCCTATTTATCACAGGACTAACTGTTAGCGTCTCACACTCGCAAGAAGTATCAGATGCCCTTCGCTACTCACAAGACAATTTAACAGGAACGGCACGATTCAGAGCAATGAGCGGTGCATTTGGAGCCGTTGGCGGAGATTTATCTTCCTTGAGCGTCAATCCAGCCGGATCTGCTGTTTTCGCAAATAATCAGACAGGAATAACTTTTAGCAATCAGAACATTAAAAACAACTCTAACTATTTTGGAACACAAACAAGCGATAAAGAAAATTCTTTCTTACTGAACCAAGCCGGAGCTGTTTTTGTTTTTCACGATCACAATCCTAATAATAACTGGAAGAAAATTGCTATTGGAGTGAATTATGAAAACACGAACAATTTCAACAATAGTGTTTTTTCTGCAGGAACAAATCCAACGAACTCTATTGACAAATACTTTTTAGCTTGGGCAAACGGAGTACCTTTAAAAGACATAACACACTTAGATTACAGAGATATGTCCTACAAGCAACAGCAAGCCTTTTTTGGCGGAGAAGGCTATGTAATCAATCCAGTTACTGCCAATGACAATAACACCCAATACACTAGTAACGTACCAGCAGGAGGTAATTATTATCATGAAAACAACATTTACACTAGCGGATACAATAGTAAATTAAGCTTCAATATCGCCACCTCATATAAAGACAGAATTTATTTTGGGGCGAATTTAAATGTACACATTACCGATTACAGAAGATCAAGCAGTTTCTATGAGCAAAATGACAATCCTCTGCAACCAAACGAAACTATATCTGATTTAGAATTCAACAACAACCTTTACACATACGGAAATGGTTTCTCATTTCAACTTGGAGCTATCGCTAAAGTTACAGAATCATTCAGACTTGGTTTAGCATATGAATCAAATACCTGGTACGAACTATACGACGAGGTTTCCCAAAGTTTATATACAACCACACAAGCTTTAGGCGGGCAGCCAATAAACAATTCTGTCAACCCAAACATAATAAACGTTTACGATTCTTATACACTGCAAACTCCTGGAAAAACAACTTTTAGTGCAGCTTATGTATTTGGAAAATCCGGTTTAATTAGTGTTGACTACGCTATTAAAGATTACGGAAATGCAAAATACAAACCAACTAATGATGCAGGATTCAGAGGCGTAAACAGTGACATCAGCAATCAATTGACAAATGCCGGTGAATTAAGAGTTGGTGCTGAATACAAAATAAAGCAATTAAGCCTGCGTGGTGGATATCGTTTTGAAGGAAGTCCTTATAAAAACGGAACTACAATTGGAGACTTAAACAGCTACTCTGGTGGTTTAGGATATAACTTTGGAGGAACTAAAGTAGATTTAGCATACTCTTATTTAGAAAGAAAATCGAATCAGGGATTTTTTGCTACAGGATTTACCGATGGCGCCAACATTACATCGAAACTAAATAATGTTTCTTTGACTTTATTATTTGAATTGTAATTAAGAATAAATAGATGAATGGAAATTTCCGTCAGGTGTTACCTGGCGGATTTTTTTTTAGCCCCGATGGAAGCGACATCCTTTTTATCCGCTTTTTTGCGGATGAAAAGATATAGCGGACAGCGGGATTAGCTTCACAAAAAACACGTAAAAGAAACCGAAACAAGCGCAGTTTGAATAAAAAAGTGTAATTTTGCACTCCAATTTATAAAAGTATGAGAACCAAGTCTTTAAAAAAGAACAAAATTAACGTAATCACTCTTGGGTGTTCGAAAAATGTATATGACAGTGAAGTCTTGATGGGACAGCTTCGTGCAAACGGAAAAGAAGTGACTCATGAAGCGCCTGCCGCAGAAGAAGGAAACATTATCGTAATCAACACTTGTGGTTTTATTGACAATGCCAAAGCTGAATCAGTAAATATGATTTTGGAATATGCAGACAAAAAAGACAAAGGACTAGTTGACAAGGTTTTTGTGACAGGATGTTTATCTGAGCGCTACAGACCTGACTTAGAAAAAGAAATTCCTAATGTAGATCAATATTTTGGTACAACAGAATTACCTCAGTTATTGAAAGCTTTAGGAGCTGACTATAAACATGAATTATTAGGAGAACGTTTGACTACTACTCCAAAAAATTATGCTTACCTAAAAATTGCTGAAGGCTGCGACAGACCTTGCAGTTTTTGCGCTATTCCGCTTATGCGTGGTAAACACGTTTCTCAAACAATTGAAAAATTAGTTAAAGAAGCTGAAGGTTTAGCCAAAAATGGCGTAAAAGAATTGATCTTAATCGCTCAGGACTTAACTTATTATGGTCTTGATATTTATAAAAAGAGAAATCTTGGAGAACTTTTAGAAGCATTGGTAAAAGTAGAAGGAATCGAATGGATTCGTTTGCACTATGCCTTCCCTACCGGTTTCCCGATGGATGTTCTTGAAATAATGAAACGCGAACCTAAGATTTGTAATTACATTGATATTCCGTTGCAACACATTTCGGATGCTATATTAAAATCGATGCGTCGTGGTACTACTCAGGCTAAAACGACTCAATTATTAAAAGATTTCCGTGCTGCTGTTCCCGGAATGGCGATCAGAACGACTTTAATCGTTGGATACCCTGGAGAAACTCAGGAAGATTTTGAAATCCTGAAAGATTTCGTTCAGGAAATGAAATTTGACAGAATGGGATGTTTTGCTTATTCTCACGAAGAAAATACACATGCTTATTTATTGGAAGACGATGTTCCGGATGATGTAAAACAAGCCAGAGCAAACGAAATAATGGAATTGCAATCGCAAATTTCATGGGATCTGAATCAGGAAAAAGTAGGTCAGGTTTTTAAATGTATTATTGACAGAAAAGAAGGTGCTCATTTTGTGGGAAGAACTGAATTTGACAGCCCGGATGTAGACAATGAGGTTCTAATTGACGCTTCTAAACATTATGTAAAAACAGGGGAATTTGTTAATATAAGAATAATAGAAGCAACAGAATTTGATTTATACGGAGAACCTGCTTAAATTTACGCTAAAGAATTATCCATTTTAGATAAAAACATTTTTTATGAAACCGACACTATCTTTATTTCTTTTGGTTTTTACCTTATTCTGCTTCAATTCTGTTTCTGCTCAATACGGAAACGGATATAATAATGGTTATGGCGGCGGCGGTTACGGCGGCGGCGGTTATGGTAATGGCTACGGAAGAGGCGGCGGTATGGACAGAAGTATGATGGGAGGCCCACAAGGCAATACCAGCAAACCCAAAGAAACACCTCCTGAAGAAACAGCTGCTAAAATCGTAGAACAAATGAAACCGGTAGTTAAACTTGATGAACTTCAGGCAATTGCCATAGCAAATGTTTTTACTGACAGCATGAAGGAACAAGGAATTCTTTTAAAAAATGAAAGCAGCAGTCAGGATCAAAAATTGGAGCAAATTAAAGCTTTAAGAGAAAGTACCACTAAAAAAATAACTGCTTTTCTAAATCCTGATCAGGTAGAAAAATATACTGCTTTTATGGCTGACTTTAAAGAGATAAAAAAGCCATCTAAATCAAAAAAGAAAAAAGATTCTAAAGACAAAGAAACAAAAGAAGTTAAAGAAGACGCAGAAACAACAAAAACCCTAGAATAATTGTTTCAACCTCATCTAAAAAACGTAACCATTATGACAAAAAAACATTTTTGTTATCTGATTTTAGCCCTTATTATTACTGGTTGTTCTACGAACCCTTACAAAACCACAGAAAAGGTTTACGACCAGCAACTTAAATCTTTAGAGAACCAAATTACAAGTAAAGAACCTCAACCAATTCCCCCTGTTAGTCCGGTAGTTATTGATACTACCTATGCCCAACAGCTTGGAATTGTAAAAGACACTTTATCAAAAACAGGTTCTACTTATTTACTAAATGGTATCAATACGGAATGGATTGGGACTGTAAACTTTAATCTAAGAAAGCCTAGTTTTATTATTATTCATCATACTGCTCAGGATTCTATTCAGCAAACGATAAAGACTTTTACTAAAACTAAAACACAGGTAAGTGCGCACTACATCATTTCTGAAAATGGAAAAGTGGTTCAAATGCTAAATGACTATTTAAGAGCATGGCACGCAGGAGCTGCAACCTGGGGGAAGAACACCGATATTAACTCTTCTTCAATTGGAATAGAACTTGACAACAATGGTTTTAAACCTTTTACAGAAGCGCAAATTGGCAGTTTAGTGGCTCTTTTGACAAAATTAAAGAAAGACTATAATATCCCGACCCAAAACATATTAGGTCATGCTGATATTGCACCAGGCAGAAAACAAGACCCGAGTGCTTTATTCCCTTGGAAAACCCTGGCAGAAAAAGGATTTGGAATTTGGCCAGATGCCATTTTAGAAGAAGCTCCCTTTGATTTTAAAATCGAACCGGCATTGAGGATTATAGGATATAATACCAAAAATCTTTCAGCAGCCATTATGGCATTCAAATTACATTATATTCAAACTGATGTAACAGCTACTTTAGACAGAAAAACAATAGATACTATTTATTCGATTTACAAAAAGCAAGTGCAGTAAAAAGATAAAAACACTAAAATACAAAACGCGTTTCTAAAACATTTAGAAACGCGTTTTTTTTGTTTTTACTTAAAACTAATCTGACACAGCTTAAAGGATTAAATATATTTTTCAGCCACTAATCACACGAATTCTCACGGATTTTTAATCATTCATCCTCGTACTAAAAAAACTGATTTTTACTAATTTACAACGAATTACAAAAGCAATCCTTAACCATTTATTATTTGAATATGGAGCCAAGATGCGTTTTAATTAGTATACTTCGTGGTAAAAAAAAAACATAATAATAATCTCTTTAACCCTCTAATCTGTGGCAATAAAAATTACGCTAGAATTAAATTCAAATAAAAAAGCTGCCAAAACATTAGTGTGTTTCGACAGCTCCAAAAAAAAAAAAAAATATCAATCTTTGTCTCTAGAAAGAGTATGTAGTAGCAATTAGTGCATAGAATGATCCTCCTGTTGGTAAAGCATCTTTATCTAAAAAGATATCTTCTGAGGCAGCATCGTATCTTAACTCAGGAATTATAGTCAGTTTTCCAACTTTATAATTTAAAGAAACTGTATTTGCAAAAACGTTTGATCCCATTAGTGTTCCTACATTGGCTGCGGCATCTTTAGCATCAAAATATTCCATTCTGTAAGCTAAACTCAAAGACGGCTTGAAAGCATAATTAGCATACCCTACAAGTGAAAACCAATCACCATCTAAAGTGCTGTCAAAGTCATTTTTAGTTTTAGCATAAGTTGCATTGAATCCTAAAGAAAAAGCATCTGTTATTGTTTTTGACGCTACAAAATCAATCTGTGTTTTATTCTCATCAGATGGTATTACTAAAGTTCCCGGAGTAGGATTCGTACTTCCTGACGTAAAGTTCAAATAAGCACTTCCTGTTTCGCCAATATAACCCAATTGTGCTATAAATGTCTTTTGGGTTGAACCGGCATCCATAGCTGATTTAAAATCAGTAGGATTTGTAATTCCTGCCATTGCGGTAAACTTTCCAGAAGTATATTGTGCTTTTACACCTGTATTAAAGAACGGCCCATAAGAAAATGCATAAGACATACTATAGTTTTTATTTCCTATCGCATCTAAAACCTCATATCCTATATGTGTTCCAAAACTACCTGCCACAACTTTAAATTCTTCTGTTATCTGATAAGTGAAAAACAATTGTTTAATTAAAAATTTTGCATCAATATCTTTATCTGTTGTTTCATTATATGAAAACTCTCCGGCTCTTTTTCCGAAACCTAAGTCTACAAAAACAGAGGCTTTCCCGAACGTGTGCCCTGCCTGAATGGAAGCCATTCCTAATTCGAATGAATCTTGTGAGTTGGTAAAGCTCGTTAATCCATTCATTTGTTTTGAAAAATCATACTTATAGTAAGCGTCTGCCGATCCTCCCCAAGTAGTTGCTGGTGAAACTGAAGCATCAGTATCATCTTGGGCAAAAGCAAAAGAACTCGTTAACATCGCGGCTAAAATGTGTACTACTTTTTTCATGTTTTAATTGGTTTTTAGTTATTAATTGATTCTGGTTAGTTAATCTTTATATATAGCTATTCAATAGTATAAGTCAATTCTAAAACCTTTTATTCGCCTCTCAAACATCCTCATTTTCATTAGCGAATTTATTAACTTTTGTATGAGTAAAAGAATTGAAATTCATTTTTTTGATGAATTAAGAGAAGAATTACGGATTACAAAAATTAGAATAACAATAATCGTGATTTGGCATTTATACCGATTTGTTTTTGAAAATTTGACAATCATTTTTAACGAAACAAACACAAAAACAAAGGGCAAACACAAAAACACACACCAAAAAACCAACCAAAAACACAATAAAAAAATAAAAAACAAAAAACACCCCATAAAAAAATAGGGGTAACTATATTATAACCAAAATCAAAAAAGCAAAAAAG
>NZ_MUGR01000073.1:0-954 GCF_002217195.1 Flavobacterium aquidurense
GAAGTAGTCTCATTACAGTTTGTTGGATTGGTGATCTCACAAATACTATAAGTAAGGTCATAATTACCTGCCGGGGTATTGGGAGCTATCGTTACCGTTCCGTCTGCATTAAGGGTTAAACCTGCTGGTACAGTTACCGGAGTTACTTTTACCTCTCCTGCATTAGTACCTACCACTACATCAACATTGTTTAATTTATCATTTAATGTTAAAGCCGGGGTGGTTCCGCCTGTATTACCATTGATCGAAACTGTTGTCTCTGGATTGGCGCAAATAACATCCCATAAAGTAATACTATTCGATAGTGTAGAAGTACATCCTGCGTCATTAGTAACTGTAAAACTATAAGCTATTCCTGATGTTAAGTCCGTAATAGTCTTAGTTGTTGTACTTCCTGTAATATTCCCAGGATTTATAGTCCAATTTCCTGATGGTAAACCACTCAATAATATACTACCCACTGGAGTTTCACATGTAGGTTGAGTTAATATAGATGCACTAGGTGCCACTGGTGTAACATTTACTGTAAAAGTAACGTCTGCATCTGTAGCATCACAACTGCCGTTTGAAGCCACGGTATATTTGATGGTAACATCTGTATCGGCTGTAACATCCGCAGGGGTGTAAATATCATTTGTTATGCTTCCGCCTCCTGATACAATACCCCATGTTCCTCCTGCCGGTGTAGCAGTCAATGTTTTGGTAGCAGTCTCACAAATTGCTGTTGCAGATGTGGTGTTGGTTGCCGTTCCTGCAAATGTATCTCTTGTAATAGTAACTTCTGAACTTGATGCTGTACATGTTCCGTTGCTGATAGTCCAGCGGAAAACATTCGCGCCATATCCTAAACCAGTTACTCCTGAAGTAGCTGATGTTGGTGTGGTAATGGTTCCTGTTCCGCTAACTAAACTCCATAATCCTGTTCCAACTGTAGCTGTATTCCCTGCAAGGGTT
>NZ_MUGR01000074.1:0-5929 GCF_002217195.1 Flavobacterium aquidurense
GTATATATGATATATATAGTATATCTTTGTGTAAGCAAATAAGGAAAATATAATAATTTTACTTGTCAAAATGATATTAATATTCGTATCTTTGCGATATGATTAAATGATTGTTCTATGAAATATTCGGAATTAGAGCGTAAGCTTAAAAAGGCTGGCTGTTATTGGATAAAAGATGGTAAAAAACATCCTATTTGGTATAGTCCAACTACAGAAAAAGAATTTCAAACAAGCCACCATAAGAGTGAAGAAGTTAAGTTTGGAACATTACAAAGTATTTTACGAGATTCAGGATTAAAGAAGTAATCGGGGAATTTTAAAAGTTATTAAAACAAGTTTTATGAAGGCAAAAGTTATTATTGAAAGAGGAACAGATGGAAGTTATGGAGCTTATATAGGCTCTGATAATATACCTTTTGGAATTGTTGGAGACGGGAAAACTGTTGAAGAAGCAAAAGAGGATTTTTTAAATTCATATCAGGAAATGAAAGAATATTATAAAGAAGAAAATAAAAACTTTATAGAATGTGAGTTTGAATTTTCTTATGATATAGCATCTTTTCTAGAGTATTATGGAAATATTATTTCTTTGGCAGGTTTAGAGAGGTTGACAGGTGTAAATCAAGGACAATTAAGTCATTATGTAACAGGAAGAAGAAAGCCGTCCAAAACAACAGTTCTTAAGATAGAAAAGAAATTACATGAATTTGGTAAGGAATTAAACCAAGTCGAGTTTATTTGATTAACTGACAAACTTTTGATTTTTAAAAGACTCTCTATTTAGGGAGTCTTTCTTTTTATCAGTACTTAAAAAAATGTAATTTAATTTAAAAATACTATATAAATAATTAGTATATATGATATATATAGTTTATCTTTGAGTAAGCAAATAAGGAGGACAACCAGTCCTCTTTATTTAAATAAAAATTAGTTTCGAAATTTGTTTCGATTATTATTTATATATTTGTTTCATAAATTGTTTTACTTATTAGATATTTCTATTATGAATCAAAAACTTGAAAGTTTAGGCTATGTTAAAAGACTAGCAACAAAAGAAGAAATTGAACAAATATTTGATTTTTTTATTAATACAATGTGGCGTAATCAGATTGATTATGCTAGTTCCTTTGGTAAGGAGGCGGTAAGTAAAGGCTACGATGCTTATTATAAGGAAACCTTATTTTATTTTGAACAGGATATAGGGAATTTGATTTTAGTTGATGAATTTAAAAAATATGATGCACTTGTCTTTACTTACTCACAAATACTTTTACTCCCTGATGCAAAAGAAACATGTACAGTTTTTTCAGGAAGACTATTTAAGATTAAAGATGGTTTTGAAGAATTGGATAGTGAGGAAGTTATCATAGATTTTTTAGTAGAAATGGCACAGAAAAAAAACAAATCAGGTTCTAAAAATAAAGTTGGTAGACCTGATAGACCTGAAGAAGAATCAATATTAAAAACTCACAAAGTAAGAATTGAGTTGCTGAATACAAAAAAAAATGTAGATGATGTTTGTAAGGAATTTAACATAGCAAAATCTACTTATTACCGAGTATCAAAATGGCTTTCTAAAAACACTATTATTAATGATTTTCCACGTTAATTTTTAAATTTAATATATATGAAAAACACAATTAATATTGCTAATTTAAACGATTCTAAAATAGATTTAAATTCTACACCTCCTATTCAATTCTTAGATTCTTTCTTAGCTTCACAATATTATGTTTATTTATTATGGGGTGCGGTAGGTATTCTTTTTACACTTATTTTAATTACGTTGTATTTAAAGCTTTACTTTTTTAAATATGCTTCAATTGATAAAATCAATAATCTTAAGAAGAATAATTTAGCAAGAAAAGCAATAGGGCTTCTTTTTTTTCTTTCCTTTCTCTCTATAATCCTCATTATTTATTATTTAACTAGTTTTTTTAGTGAAACTTCTGTTCTCTGTTTTTTTTCAGGAGTGATTGCTATTTTGGGAATTTATACTCTTTATTCTATCAAGAAATTTAAAATTAACTAAGAATCATACACTATGTCTATTTTACTATTCGAACACAATTTAAACGCTTTAAATGCTGTTAAAACGGCTTGGAAAACGACTAATAGAACGTGTATTATCCATGCAACAGGTACGGGGAAATCTTTAGTTATTTCTAAGAATATTGAGGAAAATCCAAATGCTAAACATTTATTTCTTTCTCCCAGTACTTTTATATTTGAAGAAATAAAAAAGCATTTAGCTAAAGCTATTTCGCAAAAAGTATTATTCCAGTCTTATGCTTATCTTTTAGATAAAGAGGATTTTGAAGAAGAATTTTTAAACCTTGACTTTATCTATTTAGATGAATTTCATAGGGTAGGTGCTACAAAATGGGGAAATGCGGTTCTTAATGTTTTAACAGCCAATCCGAAAGCTAAAGTTTTAGGAACCTCAGCTACACCTATTCGTTATTTAGATGATAGCCGAAATATGGCAGAAGAATTATTTGATAATAATATTGCTTCGGAATTGCCATTGGGAGAAGCTATTTTGCGAGGAATACACAAAAAACCTAAGTATGTTACTACTTTGTATAATTATAGCGATATCCTTAGTAAGACAAGAAATAAGATTCAAAAATCTAATCTTGATGATATTAAAAAAAATCAAGAGTTAGAGCGATTACGTTCGGTAGAAATTAACTGGAATAGTTCAAAAGGAATTGATACGATACTTAAAAAACATTTGAATGTAGACCGCAAAAAAATCCTTGTTTTTTGTAGAGATACCGAGCATCGAGAAGAAGCTTTAAAATTACTGAAACCTATTTTAAATAAAATTTATAAATCGAAAATTGATTATTATTCTGTTGGGTCAGATTTGCCTGAGAAAACAAATTTTGAAACCATTTCGACTTTTAGAAAAGATGTAGAGCAAGCAAGTGTGTTATTTTCTGTTAATATGCTTAACGAGGGATTGCACGTTGATGGGACAGATACGTGCATCTTTTTTAGAGATACTGAAAGCCCTATTATCTATTTTCAGCAATTAGGAAGAGTATTCCATACAAAGCAATTAGAGCAACCTTTGATTATTGATTTAATTAATAATTTTAAATTGTCTTACGGGGGAAATGTTTTTGCTAAAAAAGCTTTTGAAAGTTTCGGAGAGAAAGGTTTTACAAAGGCTATAGATTTAAGTCTGGTAATTGATTTTTATGATGAAATCAAAGATTTTAGTGATGTTATTGATTCATTTAAAATTGAAAGTTGGGAGATTAGATATCAAGAGGTTATGAATTTTTTCAATCAGAAACAGAAGCTTCCAAATAAAAAAAATAGTATATTAGGAAATTGGATAGTTAGACAGAGGTTCCTTTTTAAAGAGGATAAACTTTCTCAAGAGAGAATTGATTTACTACTTGAAATTACACCCAATTTCTTTGATAGAATTGAAGATTTATGGTTAAAAAGATTTAAAGAACTTCAAATTTATTTCAGCAAACACAATACTATTCCCGTTGCTAGAGATGGAATACTAGGGGGATTTGTTCATAGGGTAAAAAATTTATATAATAGTGAAAACCTTTCTCAAGAAAAAATTAATTTATTACTTGATATTACCCCTGATTTCTTTGAAAGAAAAAAGGACTTCCCTAGTTGGTTAAAAAGACACAAGGAACTAAAAAATCATTTTAATTTAAATAACGAGATACCCTCACAAAATAAAGGTAGCTTGGGTATCTGGGCTTATACACAAAAACAATCTTATAAATTAAAAATTCTCTCTCAAGAAAAAATTGATTTACTACTTGATATTACCCCTGATTTCTTTCAAATAAATCAGGCGGATTCTAATTGGCATAAAAAAAGAAATGAATTAAAAGTATATTTTGAGAGAAATAAAAAACTACCTATTAGTAAAAGTGATTTAGGAATATGGATTAGTACTCAGAAAGTAAATTTTAATAAGAATGCCTTATCTAAAGAACGAATTGATTTACTACTTGAAATCTCACCCGATTTTTTTGAAAATAGTTTTGATAAAGCTTGGAATGATAAATACCTAGAATTAAAGGAATATGTAGAGAAAAATAATAAACAGCCATCAAGTAAAGGAAAACTTGGGTATTGGCTTTCAAATCAGAAAACGAATTTTAATAAGAATACCTTATCTAAAGAACGAATTGATTTACTACTTGAAATTTCACCCGATTTTTTTGAAAATATAAATCTATAAAATATGAAAAACGAAAAACAGAAATCAACGAATCTAATTTCTTATAAATGCCGTGCCGAACTAGCAAGTGATGCTTATCATTTTGCTTTAGATAATTCCTTAAGTATTTGCTTTTTTAAAGTAGAACCAATCCAAAAAGGTATTCCTGATGTAGTTGTGACTTTTGAAAGTTCACTTTCAATAGAAGAGCTTAAACTACGATTGAGCAAAATAAATGATGCCCATGTGATGTCTGAATCTTTGAAAATAGAAGAAGAATACGATGGAGAAAGAATGTCGTTTGAAGAGGAAACCCGAAAAGAAAGTACTAAAGAGGTTCAATTAGATTTTTTGGAAAAGTTTATCGAAACTATAGAAAAAGGAGATTATACTTTAGAGGATGAAAAAAATTTCAGACATGGCTTTTGGCTTCATTTTCCTGATGAATATATTGACTTGTTTAGAGTATTTAGCAGAATGGCTATGTCTACAGAAGAATATCTTCCCAAGGCTAAAAAATACCTTGAGTTACTGAAACTCTATTCTTATGAAGAAACAATGAAGAAAATTTATAAAAAATAAGATTATGACCGATAATATTAAAACAACTGAGGACTTTAAAAATGTGAGTTTTATTAATCTTTCCGTTGAAAATAAGATTTTAAAAATTAATCAAATTATTCAAAATTTTCCTAGTGAAAGAAAAGTAGATATTTGCGAGAGTTGTAGAAACAAAAACGGAGATTTTAAACAATACAATAACTTTCTTCAAGACACTAATATTTGTTCTTTGTGTTTTGAAACTAGTGATTTGCTTAATTATTCGATTCTTGAATTAGTGGAAAAATCGGGTTTAACTGCTGATGAATATTATAATTATGTGGATGAAGAATCTAAAATTACTTATAACGGTTTGAGAACTTCTTATAGTTACCAAGAAATTTCAAAAATAAAAAGTGAAAAGCAACAAAACGATGCATTGATATACGCTCAGGATAAAGAAAATAAATTCCTTATTGGAAAAGGAATAAAATATCTTGAAAAAATAAAAAATTTGAGCAGATGGCAATTCTTAATAAATGAATTATTTTTAAAGTTTTGAAAAAAAACACTCTCCAATTTGCGCCCGAACTTCTCCCGATTTGTCAAGCTTCACAGGGGTTTTTATTCTTGGTTAATTTTGGCCAAGTGTAGCCAATTAACCAGGATAAAAACAAGGATATTTTTATGCTGCCACTTTCGCCCGGCTACATAAAAATTTCGCAGGGCAAAAGCGCTGCATAAAAAAGTGATTATTGATTTTATTTGCTGTTCTCGAATCCTCAAAATTTTTAATTTCCTCTTCCAGTTCGAATTTTAGCCATAAAACCAAACAAAGGTTTTAAAAATGATTTTAGACACAATTACAGTCCAAGCCTTAAAAAGAGTTCTAAGACTTCTGTTCGTTCCTCTCAGAAGCCAAGAACACTAAATTTAAACTTGTCCTGATTGCTTACAAAAACCATTTTTAAATGTAGGGTTCAGTTTTAAAGGCGAAAAACTCAAACTCAACGGAAGATGAAATACAAAAAATTTTTAGTCTTCTCGAGCAAATAAAAAAAAGAGCGGAAGATCTCCAATTTTCGAAAATAAAAATTGGATATCGGTTTTATTTTAAAGGCTTCAAAATCTAAATCTAACAAATGATATAATTGAGTTTAAAAGCAAATCTTTTTCGGA
>NZ_MUGR01000075.1:0-9328 GCF_002217195.1 Flavobacterium aquidurense
TCGGTTACAGTTAAAAATGGAACAAACGGAACTAATGGAGTTGATGGGAAATCAGTAACAGTAAAAGATAATGGAGACGGAAGTTCAACGATTACCGATGGATCAGGAAATTCGGTTACAGTTAAAAATGGAAAAGATGGAGCAACAGGTCCTCAAGGTTCAATCGGGTTAACTGGCCCTGTAGGTCCACAAGGTCCAAAAGGAGATACAGGTGCTGTAGGTCCACAAGGATTAAAAGGAGACGTTGGAGCTCAGGGGCCAATCGGTTTAACTGGAGCAACCGGAGCTACAGGTTTACAAGGAGCAAAAGGCGATACAGGTGCTGTAGGTCCAAAAGGAGATGTTGGAGTTCAGGGACCGATTGGTTTAACTGGAGCCACAGGTTCACAAGGGCCAAAAGGAGATACTGGAGCTACAGGTTTACAAGGACCAAAAGGAGATACAGGTCCACAAGGTTCTACAGGATTGACTGGAGCAGCAGGAAAAGACGGAGCAGTTGGACCAATCGGTTTAACTGGAGCCACAGGGTCGCAAGGCCCTACAGGATTGACTGGAGCAGCAGGAAAAGATGGAGCAGTTGGAGCAAAAGGAGAAACTGGAGCAACAGGTTTACAAGGGCCAAAAGGAGATACCGGTTTACAAGGACCAAAAGGTGATACAGGTCCTTCTACCCCTCAAACCATTGCACATACATTAAGCTCGGCTGGTAATTTACTTACCAGTACTGTTAATACTTTGAGTCCAACAGCTAATATTATTAATAGTAATACTTTGATTCTAAGTGGTAATAATCTTATATCAACAATTAATGGTGTAGCATCATCAACAGTAGGATTAGATATCACAACTTTAGAACCTTGGCAAGTACAAGGAAGTGTAACAAAAGCGACAACTAATACTCAGAATATTTATCAAACAGGCGCAGTAGCTATTGGTACAAATACAATTCCTTCATTCACAGTAGGGACAGCAACGATTACCCCTAAATTCCATGTGGCTGGAGATATTTCTACTACAGGAAAAATATGGACAGCTAATAGTGTTTATGCCGATTATGTTTTCGAAAAGTACTTTATAGGTCAATCGGTAATTAATCCGGATTACGAATTTAGATCATTAAATTATGTGAAAGAGTTTATTAAAGCGAACCACCATTTACCGGGTGTTGCTTCAATTGATGAATTAAGAAAAGCAGAGAATGGTTATACCTTCGATATGACAAAACTATCAATACAAAGTTTAGAGAAAATAGAAGAGTTGTACTTGCATACTATTGAGCAAAAAGAAATAATCGATCAGCAACAAATAGAAATCGATACTCTTAAAAAAGCATCGAAAGAAACAAACGATCGTTTAGAACAGCTAGAAAAGTTATTACTTAAGAAATAAATAAAAATGAATTACAGGAGGAAACTTCTCCTGTAATTCTCATTTACAAAATGATTATCATGAAAAAAATAATTACCATTTCTTTCGTATTTCTTATCGCTGCATTTAAATCAAATGCTCAAACAGGAGTAAATACAAGAAATCCGGATGCTTCGGCAAACATGGAAATATCTTCGGGTAATAAAGGTCTGTTAATCCCTCGTTTAAGTGTAACGGATATAACATTAAAAATTCCAATAACGGTTGCTCCAAAAGATGGTTTGTTGATTTATAATACGAATACATTAACCAAAAAAACATTGTTTCACTGGGATGCTTCGGTAAATTCAGGAGCGGGTAGTTGGAACTCTCATTTGTTTTTTAAAGAAACCCCAAAAACAGCGGTGATTGGTATGACGGGTTCAAATTTTGCGGCACTTAATAATTTGGTTCCCGGACAGAGCACATTAATTAACAATAGTAATGGTAATGCTTTGGTTATTCAAAGTTCAGGTTACATGCCTAGTCTTGATGTTGGAAACAACTCGGGGGGTGGACTTACAGTCAATTTAGGATCGGGTGTTTATATGATTGAAATTTCTTTTTTAATTACAGCACCTGCACCGGATTCAGGAAGAGGATCAGTTTTAACTGGGTCAACATATTATAATATGGGCTATTATACAGATATTAAGACTAATGTAACAGTTACCGGAATAGTAACAAATAGTGCAAGAGTAGAAAGAGCAGTATTATCTCAGGCAAATCAAAATCATAGAGTAACCTTCAATACCACTTTTACACTGCCAGATAATGTGACGAATCCAGTTTCTAGTTTAACAGTTGCACTGGGTAGAAGGTCGGGATCATCACATAATGATCTGGTTTACATTATACCCGGTGGTTCTTATTATAAATTAACAAAACTGAAATAATGAAAGCAACTATAAAAAAAATAGTAGTGTTAATCATAATTGCAATTCCTGCGCTAAATTTTGCACAAGGAACAGCAGTAGTAAATGCTCAGACCGGTCATGCTTCAGCGGTTTTAGATTTATCAAACAATACAACTAAGAAAGCTTTTTTACCACCAAGAGTTGCTTTGACTACTTTGACTGATATAGTAAATCCTATAGCTTCTCCTGCTGCCGGTTTAATTGTATATAATATTGGAACAACACAATTACAGGGTTATTACATTTTTGATAATGGTGTTTGGAGTCTAATGGCAACCCGTGAAAATTCTGTTGTTAATGCCATTTTTACTAAAACGGCTTCAGAAACAAAAACAATATCTATAGCCTATTCTAATATTACCGGATTTACAAAACTTTTTAATAATTCAGGAATTGGCATTTCAGATGATGGAAACAGTAAAATAACATTACAACCAGGTAAATATGTAGTAAATGTTAGTTTTAATATTTCTACAAACGAAGCCACAACAAGCGGTATTGGTGGAGCTATAAAGACACAAGCTCACTTTTATTCCAGTAGGTTATGGAATGGAAGTAAAATGCTGGGGCCGGAAGTTCAATTAAATGAAATTTCAAATACATCAGGAACTAAAAAGCATGCACTAACATTCGTTTTTTCTTTTGAATTGACTGCTGCTGACTCTTTTCAATTTCAATTGGCAAGAAGAGCCGGCGGGACCTACATCGGAACTATAAATATAGATAATGCGTTTATAAACATTGAAAAGTCATTACCATGATCAGAGCAATTATATTTTTAGCAGTTAGCCTATTTAGTTTTAGTGCATTTGCTCAAACGGGAATAAATACAAGAACACCCGATGCCTCAGCGGCTTTGGATGTTACGGCTACAGATCGGGGTGTAGTAACTCCGCAATATACATTAACGAGTTTAACAGATAATGTTATTGCAGTTGCTGGTCCGCAGAAAGGTTCTTTAATTTTTAACCTTGGAGGTACTTTTGCCCGCGGATATTATTACTGGGATGGTGAAAAATGGAATAGGATGATTGTAAATAGCGAGATGGATCAAATTTTAAATTTAAAAATCGCAGGTACTTATATAAGCGGTTTAGGAGATTTATCTAAACAATTGATACCATCAGGAACAGCTAATAACTTTATCAGTTTTAGTAGTACTAATGGAACACAGTATATCAACACTCTTGGAAGCGCAAACCCAACCGGCACTGATGTTACATTACCTGCTGGAACTTATAAAGTAGATATCTCTTTTGATTGTGTCGCTCCAGATGCTCCGGATAGTGGTTTTTTAGTAGATAATTCACACTTGTTTGTATTAGAGGCAGCGATTGTTACCGGAAGTTCTACTACATCAAGTGTAACAATGTTAACTGATTTAAAAACAGCGTCAAGTGTTTCTACTTATGGAGCAAATAGTGTACAAGGATATAAATATTCTTTTGTATTTAAACTAGACAGCCAGCAAGCAGTAAAGGTTTTATTGAAACATGGTGCCGGAGCAACCACAAATGTTGCAACAAGAACAAATCAGGCGGGTTTAGTGGTTAATTTTTATAAGATGTTTGAATAGCTATAAAATAACCTGCAATTTAAGTTCAACATAAGTTATAAGTTTTACCTAATAATAGTAAACTATGAAATTAAAAAATAAATATATTCTTCTAACGCTGTTGTTATTGTTTAGTAGAATCATAACAGCGCAAACAGTCAATATTGGAGATTTATATATATCTGAGGGAACAGTTCTGTCTACGGTTGGTGCTATGGATAATAAGAATAATGGTAACTTATTTAATGACGGAGATTTTTTTGTTTACAGTCATTATAATAACGACGGTCTTGTTACTTTTTCTCCCGGTTCAACCAAAGGTATTACCCGAATGAGAGGTTTGTCTGAATCTCAGAATATTTCAGGCACTTCGCCTATGGAATGGTATAATGCCGAGTTTAAAAACAGCAATGTACAGCCTGCCTTTCTTTTGTCTAATGAAGTAAGTATTTCAGGAAAAGCAGATTTTCAGAAAGGAATTATTGATGACGATAATTATGGAGGTTTGTTAGTCTTTGAAAAAGGAGCCGAATCTCTCAATGTTAGTGATAATAGTTTTGTAGATGGTAAAGTGAAAAAAAATGGAAAAGATGCTTTTATTTATCCAATAGGAGACAAAAATAAGTACCGATTTTCGGGCATTTCAGCACCAGCCGAAATAGTAAGCAGTTTTACAGGAAAGTATTTTTATGAAAATTCGGATGCATTATATTCACATAACGATAAGGCGGAAGGAATCACTATTATAAACAATCAGGAATACTGGACGTTAGATAAAACTGCAGGGAATTCGGATGTCATACTTACTTTAAGTTGGGACGAAACATCAACAACACCCGAAGATATAGTTGCATCTCCACAAAGTTCAATCCATATTGTTCGTTGGGATGAGTCAAAAAAACTTTGGATTGATGAGGGGGGGATTGTAGATACTGATAAAAAAACAGTAACAACACCCATAAATGTTTCAGGATACAATGTATTTACAACCGCAAGAGTTGATGATAGTATTGTTTTACCATGCAGCTCGCTAACGATTTATAATGCAGTATCACCAAATGGAGACAATAAAAACGATTATTTCAAAATTGATGGATTAACAGAATGTTCAGCAGATAACACGGTAGAAATATACAACCGCTGGGGTGTAAAAGTTTTTGAAACAAACAATTATGGTTCTAACGGAAATGTCTTCAAAGGGTATTCTGAAGGAAGAGTAACAGTATCAAAAGATAAATTCCTGCCAACAGGAACCTATTTCTATATTCTGAACGTCAAATATTCCGGAACGAATTCCCAAACCATTAAGAAAGCAGGATATCTGTACTTAAACATAGATTAATCTTGTTCAGTAGATTAGCACCTTTCAATAAATAATTATAAAACGTCAAAAAAAAACACTAAGATTATTTCTGATAAGGTACGGATTGAATTGTGATGAATTATTAAAAACAAAAACATGAGATTAAAATTTTTTACAGTGGTTATGATGTTGACAGGGTTTTTATGTACAGCACAGCAAGACGCTCAATTTACACAATATATGTATAATACCATAAGCATTAATCCGGCATATGCAGGATCTCGAGGAGCTTTGAGCGTTTTTGGGTTATACCGTACACAATGGGTCGGGTTAGACGGAGCACCAGAGACAAGCAGTTTTTCTGTAAATAGCCCGATAAACAATAGTAATCTTGGAATAGGTGTTTCAGTAGTCAACGATAAAATTGGTCCAACTAATGAAAATACCTTTTCTGCTGACCTTTCCTATACGATTCAGACATCTGCAGATTTCAAACTTTCTTTTGGTATAAAAGGAACTGCCAATTTGTTTAACCTCGATGTTAATAAATTAAATATGGAAAATCAGGCAGATCCTCAATTTCAAAATTTAAACAATAAACTTACTCCTAATGTAGGAGCAGGAGTTTATTGGCATTCTGATAAAGCTTATATCGGTTTGTCAATTCCTAATTTTATCGAAACAAATCGCTATAATGACAATGACATCGCTATTTTTAAAGATAAAATCAACTATTATTTAATTGCCGGTTATGTGTTTGATCTGGATAAATACCAATACATAAAATTTAAACCCGCTTTATTAACTAAAATGGTAGAAGGCGCTCCTTTGCAAGTAGACGTTTCGGCCAATTTTATGTTTGCGGATAAATTTGTTGTTGGAGTTGCTTATAGATGGAGCGCAGCATTGAGCGCTATGGTCGGATTTCAAATATCAGATGGTCTTTATTTAGGATATGGTTACGATCATGAGACCACATCTTTAAGACATTACAATTCAGGGTCGCATGAGATATTCCTGCGATATGAATTCCTTAAAAACTATGGTAAAATTACAACCCCTCGTTTCTTCTAAAAAAAATAAAATGAAAAAATATATACTCCTTTACCTCACATTAATAAGTGTTTTTTCCTTTAATGGTTATTCGCAAAAGAATAAAACAGCTTCGGCAGATAAAAAATATGATAATTATGCCTATATCGATGCCATTAAAACATACGAGCGAATTGCTGAAAAAGGATATAAATCAGAAGACTTGTTTAAAAAACTGGCTAATTCATTTTATTTTAATTCTGAGTTTGATAAAGCAGCAAAATGTTATGGTGAATTATTTGCAATGAATAGTGAAGTAGAACCGGAATATTATTATCGATATGCACAATCCCTAAAGTCAACAGGAAATACGGTAAAAGCAAATCAAATCCTGGATTTGTTTAACCAAAAATCAAAAAATGATACAAGAGCAGAACGCTATGAAGCAGACAGGAATTATGCAGAAGAAATTAAGGCCAATTCAGGTCGTTATCATGTCGAAGATGCCGGAATAAATAGTAAGTATTCAGATTATGGAACTGCATTTTATCAAAACAAATTAATTTTTACTTCGGCCAGAGATACGGGCAGTCTCGGACAGCGCAAGCACAAATGGACAGGCGAATATTTCACCAATCTGTACGAATCGGATATTGATAAGGATTTCAATCCCGCCGCACCAAAAAAAATAAAATCAAAAATAAATTCTAAATTTCACGAATCGACTCCCGCTTTTACAAAAGACGGCAAGACAGTTTATTTTACAAGAAACAATTATATCGATGGTAAAAAGGGAAAAGATGGCAATAGAACTACTTTAATTAAAATATATAAAGCTACACTTGAAAATGGCAAATGGGATAATATAGCAGAACTTCCGTTTGACAGTAATAATTATAGCACCGCGCACCCTGCACTTAGTCCGGATGAAAAAACACTCTATTTTGCATCAGATATGCCTGGAACAATGGGACAGTCTGATTTGTATAAAGTGACAATTGATAGCAATGGAGGCTATGGCACTCCTGAAAATTTAGGCCCGGCGATCAATACAGAAGGAAAAGAAACATTCCCATATGTAACAGATGAAAACGAAATTTATTTTGCCTCAGACGGACATCCTGGCCTTGGTGGTTTAGATATATTTGTAGCGAAAATAGAAGAAAATGGTATCGGTGTAGTTCAAAATGTTGGAGCAGATATCAATTCCCCACAAGATGATTTTGCATTTATAATAGATTCAAAATCCCGAAAAGGTTTTTTTTCCTCAAACAAAGAGGGCGGAATGGGATCAGATGATATTTATAAACTATTAGAAACCAAAAGGTTGCAATGTGTCCAGGAATTAAGCGGAATCATTACAGATGCTCTAACGGGAGTTATTCTATCAGGAGCAAAAGTTTCTCTATATGACAATCAAATGAGATTAAAAGGTTCTGCAATAACAGACCAGGCAGGATATTATACTTTTGCTGTAGAATGTGGTAAAATCTATAATGTGAGAGCAGAAAAAAGCGATTACACGACAAAAGAAGTTAGTGTTACGATCGCATCTGAAAATGGTAAAACTAATTTGCCGATTGCTTTAGATAAATCAGGTTGTCAGGTAACAATAGGCGATGATTTAGGAAAATGTTTTGGTATAAAGATGATTTATTTTGATCTCGATAAATCTAATATTCGTGCAGAAGCAGCTTTAGATTTAGAAAAAATATTAGATGTACTGAATCAGTATCCTGCAATGAAATTGGATATTCGTTCTCATACAGACAGCCGTCAAACACATGTATACAATGAGCAGTTGTCAGAAAGAAGAGCCAAATCGACTATAAAATGGCTTGTTAAAAATGGTATTGCGCCAAATAGACTTACAGGTAAAGGATACGGAGAAACCCGGCTAATCAATGGATGTTCTGATGGCGTAAACTGTACTGAAGAACAGCATCAAATGAATAGACGAAGCGAATTTATTATTACCGCACTATAAGTATTAAAACAGCCATTTTTAATAATTAGTTCAATATTTTTTATAATTTCTTTATAGTGAAGACCGCTTCTTTAGCGGTCTTACTTGTTTTAATGCACTGTCTAAATATTTTAATAAATTGAGTATTTCTTGAGTTGTACTGCTTTTATGAATAGCAGTCCCAAATAAAAAAAAGACTTATTCTAATGGTTATATGCCTTATTAGGGCATTAGAGGTTATTTCGTCGTTATATCTTTGCAGGCATTTTTTACTTCTTCAGGATTATATTTAAGAAGAAAGATGATAATACAATTTTAGTATTTAACAGCTGTAGAGAAATTGATAATGAAAAAGGAAAAAGTTTTAGTACGAGATCAAAATGAAGCTTTCTTAAAGATATTTAAAAAAGACCTTGTAAATGAATTTCAGTTTGTAGAAACTTCTTTAAAAGATAATGAAACTGAATTTACGGATATTGATCGATTTGTACACGTTGTGTATAATAAATCAGAATTAATAGAATTCTTAAATTTAGAAAAAAGAGGTGCAAATATTTTGGTATGTCTGTTTAATGAGCAATTGTATGCAAACTCCACTTTTATAGAAGAGATTTTTGATTTAATTACGCTAGATGGCTATAAGACAAAAAGGGAAGTCATTAAGGATTTAAAAGCACATTTTAAAAATACCCCGCAACCTAAATTTAATAATGATAGTAGTTCCCATGCATCTAAAAAGCAATCCCATGGGTTTTTCAAAACAATACTTTTTTTTGTGTAATTAAGATTTAGTTTTTTAAAACTTATTTAATGAAGTGCTTTTAGGTAGATTAACATTTAATGAATTACTGGGGACAAGATTTATAGGAAGTCATAAGAGCAAAGTTATTTTGCTACATATATAATGTATTAGAGTTGCTGTTAAACACTCATTATGATATAGAATTAGTAAAAAGCGGGCTCATTCAAATAGTATTATTGCTAAAAGAACACGGGAAGTAGGATAATTCTTTAAATGTGTAAAAATATTTAAAATTTAAATATTGAATTATCAATGAGTTAGGAAAAAGTTTTAAAAAACATTGAAAAAAGTGCTTTGAAAAGTATTGGAAATATGAAAACATTATGTACTTTTGCACCCGCTTTGC
>NZ_MUGR01000076.1:0-12422 GCF_002217195.1 Flavobacterium aquidurense
TTTTGAGACGGCTCCTTTTTGTATTGTAGAAAAAGATATATTATGCTTCCTGCATCGTATGATAAACGTTCATAACGTCATCATCTTCTTCAATTTTTTCGATTAGTTTTTCAACATCAGCGATTTGAGCTTCAGTAAGTTCTTTGGTGATTTGCGGGATACGCTCAAAACCGGAAGATAAAATCTCAAGACCTCTGTTTTCTAATTCTTTTTGCAAAGCTCCAAAGCTTCCAAAAGGAGCATAGATTAAGATTCCGTCTTCGTCTTCGAAAACTTCTTCAGCACCAAAATCAATTAGTTCCAGTTCTAATTCTTCAGGATCAAGATCGCCTTTTGCAATTCTGAAATTACAAGTATGGTCAAACATAAACTCAACAGAACCCTGAGTTCCCATTGTACCGTTGCATTTATTAAAGTAGCTGCGAATGTTGGCTACCGTTCTGTTATTGTTGTCAGATGCTGTTTCGATCAAAATAGCAATTCCGTGAGGAGCATATCCTTCAAACAAAATCTCTTTATAGTTGGCAGTATCTTTATTACTTGCATTTTTTATCGCGCGCTCCACATTGTCCTTAGGCATGTTAGCGGCTTTTGCATTTTGTATTACAGCTCTTAATCTAGAATTGGCATCTGGGTTAGGACCACCTTCTTTAACGGCCATAACGATGTCTTTACCAATTCGGGTAAATGTTTTAGCCATTGCTGACCAACGTTTCATTTTTCTTCCTTTTCTAAATTCGAACGCTCTTCCCATTACTAATTTTTTATTTTGAGATGCAAAAATACGGTTATTCCTTTTTTTAGCAAAATCAATTGTATTCTTTTTTAGAGTTGGTTAAGAGTTAGATGTTAAAAAGTTTCAGGTTTCAGGTTTCAGGTTTTGAAATAAGATAAGTTAGTCTGCATTTTACCCCAATCCCAATTGCTATCGAGAACAAATTACAGATTAAATAAGGTTTGTAAAAAAAAACACTCAACACACACATAAAGCTTTGCGAACTCTGCGTTTATCAGCACAATCTATTTATAAAGAAACTTTGCGCGCTTAGCGAATTTATTCTCATTTCAAAACCTGAAACAAAACAACAACCTTATTTCGCTGCATTAAACTCATTGATAACATTCACCGCTTCATTCAGGTAGGGATTCGTTTTAAGATGATCAATCTGGTACTGGTTTATCGTTTTGTCATTTGGATAAACGCTCAATAAATATTGATTTACAGTCGAATTATAAACATCCAGCGGATTGTTCTCATCATTAAAAGTATTGATTTCTGTCCAAAGTGAATTTACTGTTTTTTTCTGTTTAAAAATAGCATCCAGTGTCATCGGAATTTCTGCTTTTGGTTTATTGACCAGCTCATCAATCTTTTTGTTTATTGTATTTATGTTATTAAAAAAGTAATCATCCGCCAGTCTCGTTGTACTGTTTTTAGCCAGTTTATCGATCAGCGCCCTTTTTACATAAGGTCTGAATTTTAGCGATGTCTGTATGCTATCATTTTTAATAGCAGTCGGAAAATCACTTTCTTTTTGGTACACCCCTTCGTAAAATTCAGGAAGAACCACATCAGGTTTTACTCCTATATATTGGTGGCTTTTACCGGTAACTCTGTAAAACTTATTAATAGTAATTTTTAGAAAATCCGTATTTTTATTTTCGTCAAGCGAAAGAATAGTCTGCATTGTTGCTTTGCCAAGTGTATTGCTTCCCAGTAATAAAGCACGGTTATAATCCTGTAATATAGAAGCAAAAAACTCACTTGCAGAAGCCGTGTTGCTATTTACCAAAATTACAATTGGACCTTTATAAATCAAACCTTTATAAGGATCATTAATCACTGATTTAACCTGGTTATTATCTACGACAATCGAAAGTGGTCCGTAATCAATAAACATTCCGGCCAGTTTTATCGCCTCTTCCATAGATCCTCCGCCATTATCCGTCAAATCAATAACAAGACCTTTTATATTGTCTCTTTGCAGTTTTATTACTTCACGCGCAACGTCATCGGCACAGCCTTTTCGGCTGTTTCCGTCTAAATCAGCATAGAAACTCGGAATTTTGATATATCCAATTTTACTATCCTTGCCAATAATGAAACTGAAAACCGAATTATCTTCATCTTTCATTACTTGTTTTTCGATATAAACATCGAAATTTTTACCCGAATTTCGTTTTAGTGTCAGTGTGATACTTTTATTTGATTCGGATAAAATCATCGTCGAAATAGATTCCAGTGAGGCACAGGAAACCTGCAACGTTTCTTTTTGATTGGATATCGAAACAATCTGATCTCCTTTTTTAATTTGCCCCGTTTGATATGCGGGACCATTAGGATCAAGTTCAGCTATGATAATCTCATTTTTTTCATTCAGGTTCACCGTCATTCCCAAAGACAAATGTTCTTTTGATAATGATGCTACGAAACTGGTTTTAGAATCATCACTAAAATAGGCCGTATGCGGATCAAAATATGTGCAAAAATAATTATAAAGCTTTTCTTCCTGTTTGATATTCGTTTCCAAAAGAGTATTAATACGGCAGATCTCGTTGGATATAATTAAGTTTTTTGCCTTTAATTCTATCGATTTAAAATTGGTTTTAATAGAATCTAAATTATCGCTCGTTTCCGCTATTTCATCTAAAATCTGATAACGGATTTTTTTAGACCAAACCTTTTCAAGATCTTCTTTTTTAAGATAAAACGGAAATGATTTTTTATAAAATCGAATCGTATCTTTTTTAGTATAATCGATCGGTTCTTTTTGTATTTTTTCGAGAACAGCCTTGGTTCTCAAAAGGCCATTTTTATATTTTTGGGTAATATCATCTAAAAAGTTGCAATGATCACTAAGAATGAGATCGTCTAAATTCGTACGATATTTATCCGACATTTCGGTGTATTCGCTCTTGAAGAATATATTTCTGGAAGGATCTAATTCGTTCATCAGGTTATCGAAAACAAAAACGGATAAACTATCATCTACAGGTTTTGGCCTGATATGTTCAGCCTGAATAAGTGCATTTATTTTGTTTAGTATTTCACAGGTGTTGTTGCTGTTTTGACTAAATAACATGGTGGAGGTCAGTAAAAATGCAAGGTAAAGCTTTTTCATAAATCGAAAATCATCGTTTAGATTTAAAATTACGCTTATTTTTTGATTAAGAGTTACAATTTTTTAAAAAATCTTACATCAAAACAATTTGTTTTTAATATACAAAATCCGGTTTTTAGAATATAAACAAGCAAAAATGAATCCTTCAATCTGAGACAAAAAAAAATGCACTACAACTTAATGTAATGCATTTTGAATGTATTGAGTAAAAAAATTATTTCTTATAAAAAGGTAATTTTACCACTTTTGCAGGAACATCATTTTTTCTGATTCTGATAAAAACAGCAGTGTCAACAGCAGTGTTGTCTATTGTAACATATCCCAAACCAATTCCTTTATTCATAGAAGGAGACATCGTTCCGGAAGTTACCACACCAATTACAGCACCAGAAGCATCAACGATTTCATAATCATGTCTTGGTACAGCACGTTCCAGCATTTCAAAAGCCACTAATTTTTTAGTAACACCTTCTTCTTTTTGTTTCTTCAGGTTTTCAGAATTTGTAAATTCTTTAGTGAATTTTGTGATCCATCCTAAACCGGCTTCAAAAGGAGAAGTAGTATCATTAATATCATTTCCGTACAAACAGAAACCCATTTCTAAGCGTAAAGTATCACGCGCAGCAAGACCAATTGGTTTAATTCCAAAAGCTGCACCAGCTTCGAAAACTTTGTTCCAGATGGTTTCAGCATCAGCATTTTTACAGTAGATTTCGAACCCGCCAGAACCTGTATAACCGGTTGCAGAGATAATTACATCATTAAATCCTGCAAAATCAGCCACTTCAAAATGGTAATAAGGAATTGCAGATAAGTCTATCGAAGACAAAGACTGCATCGCTTCAACCGCTTTTGGTCCCTGAATCGCCAATAAAGAGTAGTCATCAGAAAGGTTCTTCATTTCAACACCTAAATCATTATGCGATGAAATCCAGTTCCAGTCTTTCTCAATATTCGAAGCATTTACAACCAGCAAATACTCTTCCTCTTTCATTTTATATACAATCAAATCATCAACGATTCCGCCGTCATTGTTGGGTAAACAAGAATATTGCGCTCTGCCAATGGTCAAAGTCGATGCATCGTTCGAAGTCACCTTCTGAATCAAAGCCAAAGCATTTGGACCAGTTAACAGAAATTCACCCATATGCGAAACGTCAAAAACGCCCACACTATTACGAACAGTTTCGTGTTCAGCGTTAATTCCTTCATAAGTAATAGGCATATTATAGCCTGCAAAAGGTAGCATTTTCGCTCCCAAACTCTCATGTATGTGCGTAAGCGCAGTATTTTTCATTGTGTTGTTTTATAAAATTGTGTCGCAAATTTATTCAAAAAATATCTAAAAAGGATAGTATAAATTATAAATTTCGCAATGATTAGGAGCTATTTCCTGCTATCCGCTATATCTTTTGTTTTCTAAAAGAAAAAAACAAAAGGATACCGCTGCAAACGAAGTTCACTGAACTCCATTAAAATAAAATATAGTGAAGTAATCAGGGCTGGAGATTTTGGGAAATATCAAACACTTTCTTCATCATTTTTTATGTAACTTTAATTCATGAATCAACTCAAAATGAAAGATCCCTATTTGATCACGAAAGAAGAAATTTTAAAATTCTATAAACCTGTAAACCCGCATACACATAAAGGGCTTCAGGGTCATGCCGTGATAATTGCCGGAAGTTATGGCAAAATAGGAGCAGCCGTTTTAGCATCAAAATCCTGTTTGAAATCGGGATGCGGACTCGTAACTACTTTTACGCCAAAATGCGGATATCAGATTCTTCAGATCTCAATTCCTGAGGTTATGGTAGTCACTGATGAAAATTCTAATTTTATTACCAATATTCATCTGCCGCTACTGCCACAAGCCATCGGAATTGGTCCGGGAATAGGGAAGGAGTTAGGGACTCAAAAAGCCTTATTCGAATTTTTAAGGATCAATAAAACACCTTTGGTTCTTGATGCCGACGCATTAAATATCCTGGCCGAAAATCAATCCTGGTTAGAATTAGTTCCTGAAGATACCATTCTGACACCTCATCCAAAAGAACTCGAACGTTTGATAGGCAAATGGAATTCAGAGTCTGAAAAGTTTCAAAAAGCAGTCGCTTTCTCTGAAAAATATAAAGTAATCATTGTCATGAAAGGCGCACCAACTTACATTATCAACCGAACACAAGTCTACGAAAACACCACAGGAAATGCCGCTTTGGCCACTGCAGGAAGCGGTGACACTTTAACCGGAATCATTACTAGTTTTCTGGCACAGGGTTATGAACCTAAATACGCCGTAAAACTAGGTGTTTATCTTCATGGCTTAACAGCCGATATTGCATTGCCGGCAACAGGTTATCAGTCTTTTATAGCCTCAGATATTATCGAGAATCTTGGAAAGGCGTTTTTGAGTTTAGATCATTAGAAAATGTGCCATTGAGATAATTAGATAATTTAGATTGCGTGCAGTTTGTCAGGCTGAGCGAAGTCCAAGCCCACGTTCCAATTGGTACGCCTTCAACTCCGCTCAGGATGACAAAAATGCGACAACAAAAATGCGACAACAAAAATGCGACAACAAAAATGTGACAACAAAAAAAGGCGTTAAAAAACTAAACCTTGCGTCTTTGCATGCATATTTCACTCCAACAATAAAAGAACTTAGCGAACTTTGCGGCTAAATAAGCAAAATCTAAGAAGTCTAAGAAAGTCTAAAAATCTAACAATCTAAATTAGTAAGTTTGTACTTCAGTAAATACTGCTTATGAAAAACAATTTCGATCTCAGAACGGTAAATGTTACCCGTTACATCACGCCTTTGCGCGAGGGAGGTTCTTTACCTGCTTTGGCAGAAGCCGATGACGATTTTAAATATGTCTTAAAATTCAGAGGAGCCGGTCATGGCGTAAAAGCTTTGATAGCCGAATTAGTTGGAGGACAAATAGCAAAGGCCTTAAAATTGCAACTACCGGAATTGGTTTTCGCCAATCTTGATGAAGCTTTTGGAAGAAACGAAGGCGACGAAGAGATTCAGGATTTACTGCAGGGAAGTCAGGGATTAAATTTGGCGTTACATTTTTTATCGGGTGCCATTACTTTTGATCCCGTTGTCACGACGGTTGACGCTAAACTGGCTTCGCAGATTGTTTGGCTAGACGCTTATATCACCAATGTAGATCGTACGTTTAGAAACACCAATATGTTGATCTGGCATAAAGAATTATGGCTGATTGATCACGGTGCCTGTCTGTACTTTCATCATTCCTGGAACAATTGGGAGCAGCATGCCAAAAGTCCGTTTGCGTTGATAAAAGACCACGTTTTACTGCCACAAGCCTCACTCTTAAAAGAAGTCGACGTAGAATATAAAGCACTTTTAACACCTGAAATTCTGGTAGATATTGTAAATACAATTCCAGAAGAGTGGCTGCAATGGGAGGATACAGACGAAACTCCTGAAGCTTTGCGAAATGTTTATTTACAATTTTTGCAAACCAGATTAAACAATTCCGAAATCTTTGTAAATCAGGCTCAAAATGCAAGATAGTCACTTATATGAGTATGCCGTAATTCGCGTAGTGCCAAGAGTAGAACGCGAGGAATTCCTGAATATCGGGATCATTTTATTTTGCAAGAGAGCTAAATTTATAAAAGTATTGTATCACTTAAATGATGCTAAAATTGGAGCACTTTCAGACGATTTCGATATCGAACAATTGCATTGCAATATAACAGCATTAGAAAAAATAGTAAAAGGAGGCAAAGATGGCGGCCCAATTGGCGCAATGGATATTCCGGAACGTTTCCGCTGGTTAACGGCGATTCGTAGTTCGGCCATTCAAACTTCAAGACCCCATACCGGATTGTCTCAGGATTTAGAAAAAACGATTCAGAGATTGTTTGAAGAATTGGTTCTTTAAAAGAGGTTCAAAGGTTCAAAGCAACAAAGGGACAAAGGTTTTCTTTAGAAACGCACAGCGGTCTGTCTAACACATTTTAAAAATCGGGCAAAGACGCCAAGTCGCAAAGAATATGAAACTTAGCGACTTTGCGTCTTTGCGCGATTAAAGAACTTAGCAAATCTTTGTGATAAAATTGCTGGTAAAAAATGAACTAGAACGATCCGCAAACATTACCGCCCAAAGTGGCACCAGCTCCGGCTCCGCCAGTAATATCAGCTTTAACAGCAGAAGCGGCAAGTGTTACAATAGAATACGGAGGTGTAAAAGCCGTATTACTTCCGGCAGTATTTCCTGTGGTACTTGTAAATACGTTTCCAACTGCGGTAACAGCTGTATAACCCGTCATCAAATCGATTGGAGTTTTGACACCTTCAAAAACATTATTTTCTACACGAATATCAGCTTCAAAACCGGCAGCAATACATTTGTTGCTTACCGTACTGTTGAAATAACTGTTGATGATGTGTACTTTTCCAAAACGAACTCTTGGCATTCTTTCTCTACAGCCTGGAGCCCACCAGCAACGGGCAAAAGTAATTCTCAATTTGCCGCGATCTGCGGTTGCACCATCGCTTGAACCAATTAAGTTGGAGTATCTGTGGTCATCAGAACCGCCGGAACCTCCTGCTTTAGGTGGTTTCAGATAATGAAATTTAGAATAAGTAACCGAGATATAATCAGACTTATTTTTGATGTCAAAGTTTCCGTCAACACCATCTCTGAATTCGCAGTGATCTACCCATACATTTTGGCAATCGTCTAAAATAGCATTGTCCCAACCGTCAGTGTCATAAGCACCCGGGCCTTCAAAAATTAAATTTCGGATGATTAAATTCGTGCATCTTTTAATGTTGATGATACCGGAACCATCTTTGGTTTGATCAGTCGAAACCAATTTTGCACCGCTGGCACCATAAATCGTTTTACCACTCTGATCCTGTAACGACAATCTTGTAGTAATGGTAATAGTACCGCTCACTTTTACAACTTTAACCGTGCTGTTTTCAATAGCCGATTTTAATTGAGCGTAAGTAGTAACAACTGTCTCTGCAGAAGTTCCTCCTCCGGTCGTTCCTCCGTTTTGCGAAGCCCATCCGGGAACCTGAGCGCAGTTTCCGACTTTTGCAGTAAAATTATCAGAACTTGGTGTCAACGTTTCGATAATAGCATTTTCATTGCTTTGGTCAGAAGCAATTTCATCAGAGTTGCAGCTTGCAAATCCTAATACAAGTGTTAAGGCTAACACTGTCCATGTTGATTTGAATTTCATAATAATTAAGTTTGGTTAAATAGTTAATACTGCAAATCTGCTTATAATTAGTATGAAAAAAGTTGAACTTGTTCAATGTTTTGAAAATAATTTACTGTTAATTATGCATTTAACATCTTTTGATTTACAAAAAAGTATATTTTTACGTAATCGATTACATTATTTTTCATTCATTCACCTACTTACGCCCCTGAGTAAGAATAAAAGTAAAAACCACATGTATAAAAACCTACGATTAAGCATTGAACAAAAAACGCCATTAACAGATGAAGAATGGAAATTAGTTGTTGAAAAAGTCAAGTTTATTAAACTCAAAAAAAATGAATTCCTGCAGATTCAGGATTCAAACAGTTCTTACGAAGGATTCATCTTAAAAGGCGCCTTCAAAACTTACATTCTAAATGATAACGGCACCGAAAGTGTTATTTTTTTCTCTTTCGAAAACGAATGGATGTGTGACCTGGGAAGTTTTTACCATCAAAAGCTTACGACTTATAATATCAAGGCGATAGAAGAAAGCGAGATTTTGGTTATTAGTAAAACAAACAAAGCGATTTTATTTGAGCAAGTACCCAAACTGATACAGTTTCATATTATTATGGTCGAAAAGGCAAACATTGCCATTCAGCAAAGACTGATTGATGTTCTAAACAAAACCTCCAAGCAAAGGTATCTGGAGTTTATCGAAAAGTATTCACACAAAGCAGCAAAAATCAATAACAGAAATTTATCGTCTTATTTGGGTGTTTCGCACGAGTTTTTATCGAAGATTAAGAGAAGTTTCTAAGGTGCTGAGATTCTATGGTTCTAGGGTTTTAGAAAAAAGAATCGCGCAAAGTCACAGAGTCGCAAAGAAAATACACTTTGCGTCTTCGCGTCTTTGCGCGATTAAAAAAACTTTGCTCCGATAGCTATCGGGATTGCGTAACCTTTGCGAATTTTTGTGGAAGAACTTGAAACTTGAAACCTGAAACAAATAAAACTAAATTGTCAAATTAAAAATCCAATATTCCGTAGAGGCATTCAGTAGAGAAATGAAGCATTATATTTTCTTTTTCTAGATTTTCGATCACTAATAAATCATGAGGATTTAGATCGTAAGGCTTCTCATTAATTTTAATAACGGTTGTGTCTAAAGAAAACAAAATTATTATTTGAGCATTACAATTCTGATTACCATTCGTTATTTCTAATTTGTGATGGCCTGTTTTTTCAGAAACCATCCAATTAAAATCAATACCTTTTGTATAAGAAGTCACTTCATCATCTGAATTAAATTCCAGGATTTCATATTTCTCATATATTTTTTTCTCTTTGTTTACCTCAATATCAAGTGAGTTATCAAGCATAACCAGGTATCGGTGATAACCCTGAAATTTGGTAAACGCTGAAGGAACTTTCTCTATTGTAGCACTGCTTATTCTGAATGCAAAATCCCGATCAGAATAGTTAGCTGTTTTCGGATATATCATATATTCATAGGTCGATCCACCACTCCAAATAGAGGCTTTGCTATCTTTTTTAGGCAAAAGGCGTATGTTCATTTTTTATTTTTAAAAAGGTTCAAAGTTGCAAAGTTACAAAGAGGCAAAGGTTTTTCTGTAGAGAAGCACAGCAGTGCGTCTCAAGTTAGAATTTAAAAATTTCGCAAAGACGCAAAGTCGCAAAGAAATATAAAAAAGAAACTTTGCGACTTAGCGACTTCGTGGCAAGAAAAACTTAAATCCTTTTCTCTAAATAAATAAATTCCAAAGGCTGATCAGAAATATTAATATGAATATCACTTGAAGGAAAAGGTTCTCTTTCGCCAGTATCTTCATAACCGTGACGTTTGTACCAGGCAATAAGTTCAGCACGAACCGAAACGACTGTCATACTAAGTGTAGACAATCCTAAAGTTGCAGCATGATTTTCAGCTTCAGCCAATAACTGTTTTCCGATGCCGCTATTTTGCAATTCAGGAGAAACGGTTAACATTCCCACATACAATTGATGCTCTTTCTCAACCAACAAAACCGACCCAATAATCTTGTCATTCTCAGTAAATTTTAGAAATGTATTTTTAGAATCTAAAATAATTGCTTTTAATTCTTCTTCGGTGGTTCTTTTTCCTTCTAATAAATGAGCTTCTGTCGTCCAGCCTTTTTTAGAAGTTTCGCCTCTGTATGCGGAGTTGATTAATAGGTTTAATGATGGAATATCTTGTAATGTTGCTTTTGTAATCATGGTAATATTATGCAGTTTTTAATATTTGAATAGCCTCCTGCTTTAGCTGGAGGAACAAAATTATGATATTTAGGATTGGCTTTAGCCGAAATTTTACAGTTTAATTATTTGCTTCTTTGGGATTCAAACCAAATTAATTGATTTTTAATTCTTTCAATAATATCTAAATCATGGTCATTGTGGATATCTCTCAAATTGTAATTAGGATTTCGAGGATCAGTAGTTTCCTGAAATTGATTAACATCTAAATTAAAAAGAGCTTGCCCAAATCTTAAACTTGGATTTTTTTCTAAATATTCTTCTAATAAATCAAGTATGATCCTATGTTCTTTTTTCATTTAAAATTATTTCTTTTATTTTCTAAATTCTCAAAAAATTGTATTGGGTCAGCAATAAATTTCATTGCATTTGAATTTTTCAAACTCTCCATACTATATTGCATTTCTGGTTTAAAAATTTCTCCTTTTAAATCAATCAAAACAAATTGATTTTTTTTACAGAGATTTAAAATTGATTGAAGAACATTTGTAATATTCGATGCTTTTCTTAAATCAATTCGAAATTGAAATTCTTTAATTTTAGTTTTATCATCAGTTAAACAAATACAAGCATCATTATCTTCATCGTTATTTCCATCGCCTTTCCAATTTATAAAAGTATCATTGCCCCAATTCGCCTTTGGAATGATTTGATCCAGTTCAGAAATAATTGAAGGAATGTCGCCATCAAAATTTTCCCAGAAAGAATCAGTATCTGGTAAAAAATCAGTTTCATTATTTTCAAAAATATTGTAATTTTTATCAATAGAATTTTTAGGAACAACGATTAAAAGATATTGCCAGATTGCCATTTTACGATAAGATTAATAATTGGTAATTACTCTCGAGCTAGCTAATATAAAAATTATGAAAATAGTATCTTACAAAAATAGCTTTGTTTTTTACCGAAATTTATTTTCGTTTAAGATTTTTAAATATCTTTGAATTATGAGTACAGCAATAAAACCAAAACATATCGGCAGAAATATAAGCCGTATCAGAGAGCTTAAAGATATGAAACAGGAAGCACTGGCACAGGCTATAGGAACAAATCAGCAGGCAATTTCGGCTATTGAAAATAGCGAAACTGTAGACGAACAAAAACTAATGGAGATCGCAAAAGCTCTGGGAGTTTCTGTTGAAGCAATTAAAAACTTTTCGGAAGAAGCGGTTTTTAATATTATTGGAAATACTTTTCAAGACCACGGTGCTATTACTACAGGTAATAACAATTGCACTTTTAATCCTTTAGATAAAGTAGTTGAACTTTACGAACGTTTGGTGCAAGCTGAAAAAGATAAAGTTGAATATTTAGAGAAATTATTGAACGGGAAATAACCGTTTTTAAAGATATATTAAATTGAAAAAGAGATCTATAATGATCTCTTTTTTTATGTTCAATTGCTAGCGGGGGTAGAGACTTTCATTAGTGTAAAACTTACACAACACATAGATATTTAACTTATAAATAACTCATTCAAAAAAAAGAAAACCCCACATTACATCAAATGGATCAGTGTAATTTGGGGCTTATATTTTAGAAAGATATATGTGAACTTTTCAATTGATTTTTTATTATTTTTTATCTTCTAGTGCACTTTGGATACCTAAACGTATAATTAATTTTAAATCATCACTTGCATTTTTTATTTCTATTTTTTCAAAAAATAAATTTGAGCCTAATTCGAGATATAATTTGCCGAAAATCTGTTTAGCATTGAAAGTAGCCATTGATTTGACATCTTTAAAATCTATTATACAATTATTATTTTCGCTTATTATTTTTTTTATTTCTGTATAGATA
>NZ_MUGR01000077.1:0-3347 GCF_002217195.1 Flavobacterium aquidurense
CACTGAGACTGAAAACTAATATTAGAACTGCTCTCTTCCGGCAAAGTGAAATGCACCTTCGATAGCAGCGTTTTCGTCGCTATCAGAACCGTGAACTGCATTTTCTCCAATAGAAGTTGCATATGCTTTACGAATAGTTCCTTCAGCAGCTTCAGCAGGATTTGTAGCTCCGATTAAAGTTCTGAAATCTTCTACTGCGTTGTCTTTTTCTAAAATTGCAGCAACAATTGGTCCGCGAGACATGAATTCAACTAATTCTCCGTAGAAAGGTCTTTCTGCGTGAACTGCGTAAAATGCTTTAGCATCAGCTACAGTTAATTGAGTTAATTTTAATGAAACGATTTTAAATCCTCCATTAGTAATCATTGCTAAGATATTTCCGATGTGTCCGTTTTGAACTGCATCCGGCTTAATCATTGTAAACGTTCTATTTGTTGCCATTTTATTGCTTATTTTTAATTTTGTGCAAAAGTATACTTTTTTTATGAATTGATTTTAATTAATTCGTAATTAAAACACGTTAGAATGATGTTTTGACTAATAGAAGCTCTTTTTTTTTAACCATATAAGTTATGTAAGTTCATTTAAATAGGTTGGATGTCATACTATGAATTTAATGCAAACTTGATAATTATAAAAGTAGGGACGTACTACTGTGCAGACTCTACTTATAATATCTTATATTACTTGTATGATGAGATAATTTTATACTTTGAAAATCAATTTGTTTTTATAAAAGATCCATAAAATAAACGTCCAGATTCCCACATAAACCAATGCGCCGGCTAATGAAGCGCTCATTGGATTACTGAAAAATGGCGCAATTCCGAAAGTATATAAATAGTTTAGAAGATTGATTTTTTCTGAGGGATTATGCGGATTTTGAAATTCAATCATCACCAGAGCCTGTGGAATAATCTGCGAGGTAAAGAAAACAATCATTGGATTTACTCCCCAGATTAAAAATGGTTTGAAGCCTTTTTTATAATTAGCAATATCGATTGTGTAATATAATACGGTTAGGAATACGGTTGCCAATCCTGTAGTATACAGAACGTAGCTGCTCGTCCAAAGTGATTTGTTGATGGGAAAAATAAGGTCCCAAAGCAAGCCAAAAAAGATAAGCGTCGTACCGATGATACCCATTTTTTGTGCTTTTTGGATTTTGATTGCGTCAGTTTGTAAAATTTGTCCAATCAATAAACCAATAATTCCGTTTACGATCGACGGAATTGTGCTTAAAATACCTTCGGGATCCCAGGTTATGGTGCCGCGATACATATGTCCTTTTAGTAAAACGCTGTCAAGCCACGAAGCTAAGTTCGTTCCTTTGTCAAGATTTGCTTCGCCAATTCCGGGAACAGGAATTAAGGTCATCATGGCCCAGTATCCTAATAATAAAACAATTGCGGTTATGATTTGAGTTCTTTGGGATGTTTTTAAATACAAAAGAGAAATTACAAAATAAACAATTGCAATTCGCTGTAAAACTCCAGGCAAACGTACATCATGGTAGGCTTCGATACCGCTATAAGCCAAAAATAGATAAATAGCGAGAATTGAAAAAGCCAGAATATTTTTGACTTTCGAACTAAAACTTCCCATTAAGGCATAACCAACAGCAATGGTAATGGCTAATCTGCCAATTAAAAGTGGAATTCCTTCAAGTCCGAACAATTGTATTTTTCCGAAAAAGTTAAAGAAAATTCCCAAACAAAGCATTCGCAAAGAGCGAACTAAAATTTTGTTGAAAGTACTTCCGTCGTAGAATTTATCAGGCATTGCGAGCGGAACTGCAACTCCCATAATAAAGATAAAAAACGGAAAAACTAAATCGGTTGGCGTGCAGCCATGCCATTCTGAATGTAATAAAGGCCCGTAAACATGTCCCCAATCTCCGGGATTATTTACAATTGTCATTAATAAAATGGTTAATCCTCTAAAGACATCTAAAGATATCAAGCGCTCTCTGGTCATAATTTTGGTAAATAGGTTAATTTTTGTTTTTAAAAAGTTGCTATTTGGTTTAGAGAGGCAATAATTTCAGAAGGAGGTGGTTATTTGTTTCTGAGGATTATTACTTTATTGTTTAGCGAAAACTTATATCATAATTATATTAAAATTCGTTTCTAATGGTTTGAGTTTCTGAATTAAAAGCGGAATCAATTGTTCGCCTTTTTCCAGATAAAATTCAGAGAAATTAGTCTGGCGCTCCTGTAAACTTTGATTGGGGAACAATTCGAACTGTAAATCTGTTACACGTTGCAATTCGTTATCTAATTTTCGTTTTTGTGCTTTTAATAATCTTTTCTCAAGGTTGTCTAAACCTTTCTTTTGTTTGACTTCCTGTGCTTTGACAGCTCCGGTAAATGACTTATCCGTTTGTTGTGCCAATTCGTAAAGATATTCAAATTGTTTTTCTAATGCTTCTTTTTGAGGTGTTAAATCAATTGGGAAAGCAGATAATTTGTGTGTAATCGCATTGATTAAATTGGAAGGTTTTGTAAAAAGATCCGCCCAGCTTAAACCTAAGTTATCGGCTTTTTTAACCTGTTTTTCGGTTGCTAAAAGTACTGAGTTGCGAACCAAAAGCATCGGAAAAGTAATGTTTACCGCTTCAAAAAACGACTTTAATTCTAACCAATAGGCAATTTCTCCGCCTCCGCCAATATAACATAAATTAGGTAAAATAATTTCCTGATATAAAGGACGCATAATCACATTTGGACTGAATTTCTCCGGATTATTTTCTAATAATTGGAAGATTTCGTCTTTTGAAAATGAGATTTTCGTATTGTTGACAAAGTATTTATTGTTTTCAAAAATAATTCTTTCGCGTAAATCGTCTTCGATATAAAATAAATTGATTTCACGAGGATTTACCTGAACAGTATATGTTGCAAGTTGTGCTATCGTTTCCTGAACTGCTTTGAAAGATGTTTGTTCAGTCAATTCTTCTTTTATATACGGAATAAAAGCACGTTTTAAGTTTGCATCGTCAGCATCTAGAATTACCAAACCATAAACAGCAAATAAATTATTAGCTAAAAAACGAGTAGCATCGGCTAAGTTTTCGTGTTTTAGATACGCTTCTTCAAACAGTTTTTTTATAACGCCGGCATTGGTACTGGATCCTAATTCTGCAGCATAAATCTCAAAGAATTCTGCTAGACCTTCAGTCGAAAGTCTTCCAACAGGACCTGTGCTTTCTTTATTCCAACGGAACTTTTTTCCTTTAAAATTAAAATAATTAATCTCTTCAAAATCATGATCTTCTGTTGCCATCCAATAAATGGGAACAAAATTACTCGCTGGATATTTTAGTTTTAATTCCTTCGTCAGATTAA
>NZ_MUGR01000077.1:3486-3771 GCF_002217195.1 Flavobacterium aquidurense
TGATTTGTTTTTCAAAGTTCTCCAAAGTAGGAAAATGATTGTACAGCGGTTTTAATTCTGATTTCTGATCTAAATAATCTTGCATTAACTTAGAGAAATATCCTGAAGTCTGATAGCTGATACAGTCGGTTGGCATAATTTTAAATTTATTTTTGACAGCTGTAAATTTAATCAAAATATGCAGTTAAAAATGGTTTTAACGATTGCTTATGATTTGATTTTTAAATTTTATTTTAAAGTTCGTGTGATCAGGTTTTTAATGTTGGGTTATTAGGAGTTTAAAAT
>NZ_MUGR01000078.1:0-21558 GCF_002217195.1 Flavobacterium aquidurense
TCCGAAAAAGATTTGCTTTTTAAACTCAATTATATCATTTGTTAGATTTAGATTTTGAAGCCTTTGAAATAAAACCGATATCCAATTTTTATTTTCGAAAATTGGAGATCTTCCGCTCTTTTTTTTGTTTGCTCGAGAAGACTAAAAATTTTTTGAATTACATCTTCCGTTGAGTTTGAGTTTTTCGCCTTTAAAACTGAACCCTACATTTAAAAATGGTTTTTGTAAGCAATCAGAACAAGTTTAAATTTAGTGTTCTTGGCTTCTGAGAGGAACGAACAGAAGTCTTAGAACTCTTTTTAAGGCTTGGGCTGTAATTGTGTCTAAAATCATTTTTAAAACCTTTGTTTGGTTTTATGGCTAAAATTCGAACTGGAAGAGGAAATTAAAAATTTTGAGGATTCGAGAACAGCAAATAAAATCAATAATCACTTTTTTATGCAGCGCTTTTGCCCTGCGAAATTTTTATGTAGCCGGGCGAAAGTGGCAGCATAAAAATATCCTTGTTTTTATCCTGGTTAATTGGCTACACTTGGCCAAAATTAACCAAGAATAAAAACCCCTGTGAAGCTTCACTTTTTGGCTGAGAACTGGACAAAAAAAATACTTCAGGTTTATCTGAAGTACTTTTTTTTTGTCATGTTTAATGGAATGCGTTAGGGATAGTAGCGATTGTTTGAAATCTTTTTTTGAGCAGGATTTTTCTTCCTGTTCAAAAAAAATTGAGTGCGGATAGCCCGACCAGAGGGAACGCCATAACACTATTATTTTTATATCACTCTACCGTCTTTTTTTCAGCAATTGAAGCATTAGCCTTTTTTGTTTTTATCGCCAAAATCAAAGTCCTTACGTCTTTAAAAATTTTTATAAATTCCCCAATTAGCAATTTTAATGGATTCATAATTTAGCTTTTATCTTTATCCTTATTGTTCTTAAAAACATCATTAATTCCGAAAGAATCCTTATTTGTAAAAATAAAAAACAAGGAAATTATCGCTAATATTCCGTAAATAATATTGTTCAATTTTGTAGGAATGTCAATAAGCAAAGAAACTATCATATACCCCACAAAACAAACAAATAAACCTATTTTGATGGCGTTTCCCATAATTCTATTTATTAGTATCGTTATCATTAATTTCATCATCAAAAAACTTATTCAAATCAACCCCTTTCATTCTTAAAAAAAGAAGATATCTAAACAGTTTATTTGTTCTGTACGAGTTTTCAAGATAATATTTTGTAGAAAGTTGCTTACTCTTAATAAAGCTATCAAGTTCTTTAATGTTTATTTTTAATTCCTTTCTTAACGTTTTAAGCATTACATTGAGTTTGAAGCAAAAATAAGCAAAAAAGGCGAAATAACCCTAAAAAGCATGTTGCAAAAACTACAATATTTATCTTACAAACTTCATTTCATCCTTAAGACTTTTAACCTGAAGTTCGAAAATGTCCTTACTTTTCTCTTTTTGGGCTTTTAAGGCAATATGATGTATAATTCTGTATTTTACAGAATCTTGCTCATACAAATCATTTACAATTGGCAAAAGTTCTTTTTCAAACTCTTCTTTAGAAAAATTCTTTTGTGAAGCTAAAGAGTTTATTTTTTGAATAGCTTCGGGTTGCGAAAGCTCTTTCTTACAAGCTGTTAAGCTTATTAAGAGTAATGTTGCTAAAAAAAGTCCTGTTTTTTTCATAATTAAATTATTTTTTACCAAAGATAATTACTATATTTGTAATATACAAATTTGATATGTTGATTTTATGAAAAAAGCTACAATATTAGCAATTCAAAAACTGAAAGATTTTTTAGGAATAAAAACAGATTATGAATTAGCAAAGATTTTAAATGTTCCTCAAAGTACGGTAGCTAGGTATAGTAAAGGAAATACGTCAATATCGTTGGAAAAACTAAATGAATTTTGCGAAAAAGAAAATATTGAAATCGAGATAAATTATAAACAAATAAAAGGTAAAAAAAAATGAAAAAAATTGTAAGAACATTAGCAGTAGTATTAGTTTTAGGAGTTGTTTTCGTTTCTTGTTCTAAAGATGATGAAGATGGAAACGGACCAGTAGTCGTAGAAAAAAGTAATTTATTAGGAAAATATAAAGTTACGGAAGCAGTCGTTGCAACTGCAATAGACAGCAATGGCGATGGAGTTAGTAGTAACGACTTATTAAAAGAGGGATACAACGCTTGTACCTACGATAATTTGGTAGAGATAACAGAAATCAATTTTATTTATAGAATGCAAGGAAAGGCTTGCGATGCAACTGAAACAGACCAAATTAATACCTATGTAATTAGTGAAGATAAAAAGACTATAACTGTTTCTAAAGATGGTAAAGTAATCGAAACATTAAAAAGTGTTGAATTAGATAAAAACAGTAAAGGACAATCTGAAATGTATTTTAGTAAATACGATACTACTTTAAAACAAGATGTTTTCTTTACTTTACAGAAAATTTAAAAGACTAGAAATAAGAAAAGAAAAAGGGGGCTATATTAGCCCCCTTTCTTGTTTAGAATTTATTTAAAATTCATTATTTACCCAAATCCCATTATATACATATTGAACACCGTTACTATCATTTACTAATAAAGTAAACGGTTTATTTCTGTAACGATTACGAGGATTTCCTGAGTTATCGTTTTTATGAAGAAAAGTAGTTCCTTTAAATTCTCCGTCAATTCTTCCAAGTTCAGAAACATTTAAGTTAAAAACTTCTCCCTCAATTGTAAGGGTAACAGTAGTGATTGAAGCAGAACTGTTTTTCTTAAATTCCATATAGATATACCAATCCCAAGAATCTTGGTGTCCGCTTCTATTCCAATAATCAAGACTGGTGTAAACATTTACAGGAATAGGTTTTTGATACGAGTTTACAGATATCGTAACAACTTTTGTCTGCATAGTTACTTTATTTCTAACTGTAAAAACAAGTGTATTTTGTCCTTGAGTTAAAGTCGTAAGATTTCTTTGAAAGTTACCTATTACAACAGGATACCATTGGAAAGGGCTTAATGTAGTACTTCCATCTTTTACTATTTGACTTCCTGAAGTCGAAGAATAACTGATTTCATAATCCGTGCCACTAGGAGCAATTTCTGTAAGGTCAAAGTTTAAAACATCAGTTCCATCAACAAAAGGATTGTTATTTACAGCTCCGCCAGTAAATGTAAATTCTGCATTTTTTGTGTTTAACATTACAACGGTAGATTTTAATAAACCGTTACTATTTTTTACTTCAACAAGTAAATTAACTGCACCCATAGCAGTACCTTTAAATTTCAATGAAGTACTACCTAAAGAGATTGGCTGATAACTTCCAAGAGCGACAGGATTTCCTCCATTTGTAATAATACCATTTCCTGTTGTACCTGAATCGAAAGAATACTTAACCTCATAAGTTATAGAAGGATCAGGCAGAAGCTGAGCAATAAAAAGGTTAAAATCTTTAGTTTGATTTATATACAATGTACCATCGCCTGTAGAGGAAAGAGTGAAATCATTAATGATGTATTTCAGAGAAACATCATCTGATTTAGTGGCGTTTAATTGGTTTACTACTGTAAAAGTAATATTGTGATTTCCTGCCGTTGTACCAGTATAAGAACCATTAGAAGCACCTACTTCGATAGGAATTAATTGCCCTGCTGTGTATGTCGTTCCATTGTATGTGAAAGTACCAGTTCCAGAAGTAGCAAAACGCAATGTATAAGTATCCCCTGAACCTCCTGTTTGAATAAGGTTTAAATTAATATTTACCCCTGTTCCAACTACTTGATTGTTGCTCGTTGCATTAGCATTAAAAGTGAACTCTGAAGGTTTCACAACAACAGTAACTACTTGTGTTTTTTCAAGTAAAGTTGTTTTGTTTCTAACTGTAAATAACACTTTTATAGAACCTAGAGTAGAGCCTACAAATGTTCTATTAAACGAACCCGTTGAAACTGGATACCAAACATTTGCATTTTCTGTTGTTCCTCCATTCTTAATAATAGCGTCTCCGTTTGTAATACTATACTTCATTTCGTAATTAGTTCCTGAAGAAACATTTTCAGTAATATCGAAATTAAGAGGAGTAGTACCATTTATAAAGATAGTATTGTTCTGCGGTGCTCCTGTGAAAGTATAATCAATCGGTTTAACATCAAAACTTAATGTTGATGTATGCGTAATACCATTACTATCTTTTACAGTAACTAATACACTAATAGCCCCCGAAGCTGTAGCTTTAAAGGTTGGTGTTGTAAGACCTTTAGAAATAGAAATATATTGTTCAAAAGGAATTGTATTTGTTCCGTCTGTAATAATTCCGTCTCCTGTTGTTCCGCTTGCTAAAGAGTATTTAACTTGATACGAAATAGCATTGTCAGGTGTTTGCTGAGATATTGAAACATTAAATGTTTTTTGTGTATTTACGTTTAATGTACCATCGCCTGTTGTTGCTAAAGTAAAATCGTTATTTACATAGTTTAATGCAATTGTTGCCGTTCTAGAAAGATTATTTTGATTGGAAACCGTGAAAGTAACATTGTGTGCTCCTCCTACAGTTCCAACATATTTACCGTTCGATGCTCCAACAACGAAAGGAATTTCTTGCCCTGCTGTATAACTGTTTCCATTATAAATAAACGTTCCTGTACTTGAAGTACTGAAAATCATTTTATAAGTGTCAGTTCCACCTCCAATTTGCGCCACGTTGAAATTTACGTTAACTGGTGTTTTAGTAATTTCATTGTTACTGGTTGCATTAGCATTAAAAGTAAACTCAGAAGCTTTTACAGTAACGTCAATAATTTGTGATTTTTCAACTAGAGTAACTTTATTTCTAACTGTAAATAAGACTTTTACTGAGCCTAATGTTGTACTAAGCAAAGTTCTATTAAATGAACCTACAGATACAGGATACCAAACGTTTACATTTTCTACTGTTGAACCATTTTTAATTTGTGCAGCACCAGTGCTCACAGTAAACTTCATTTCGTAATTAGTTCCCGAAGCAATATTTTCTGTAATATCAAAATTTAAAGGTGTAGCATCGTTTAAGAATATCGCATTATTTTGCGGTGCTCCTGTGAAAGTATATTCAACCCCTTTAACATTAAAGGTTAATGTAGAAGTATGCGTAATACCGTTACTATCTTTCACAGTAACCAGTACATTAACAACTCCCTCCGCTGTTCCTCTAAATACTACTCCTGTAGTACCTTTAGAAATTGGATTATAATCTCCATAAGGAATTGCGTTTGTTCCATCTGTAAGAGTTCCATTTCCTACCGTTCCACTTGCTAAAGAGTATTTCACTTGGTAAGTAATACCCGTATCAGGTGTTTCTTGAGACAAGAAAACATTAAATCCTTTCTCTGTATTGATGTTCAAAGAACCATCCCCCGATGTAGCTAACGAAAAATCATTGTTTTTATAAGTAAGGTTTACATTTGCTACCCTAGTAAGATTATTTTGATTTCTTACTGTAAAAGTAATATTATGCAATCCTCCTACAGTTCCCGTGTATTTACCATTTGAAGAACCTATATTGAATGGAACGACTTGCCCTGCTGTATAAGTAATACCATTGTATGTAAAAGTTCCTGTATTAGAAGTACTAAAAATCATTTCGTAACTATCTGCTCCGCCACCAGTTTGAGCCACGTTGAAATTTATGTTAACTGGCGTTTTAGTAATTTCATTATTACTGGTTGCATTAGCAGTAAAAGTGAACTCCGTAGGTTTAACAATAACATCAATTGATTGCGTTTTTTCAATCAAAGTGGTTTTATTTCTAACTGTAAATAATACTTTAACAGTTCCAACAGTTGTACCGACAAAAGTTTTGTTGAAAGAACCTACAGAAGCAGGATACCAAACATTTGCGCTTTCTGTGGTTGCTCCATTTCTAATTTCGGCTTCTCCTGCCTGTATGCTGTATTTAATTTCATAATTAGTTTCAGAAACAGAAGATTCCGTAATATCAAAATTTATAGGCGTTGAATAGTTTACAAAAATTGAATTATTTTGTGTTGCTCCTGAAAAGGTGTAGCCAATTTCTACTACTGAAAAAGCAATAATAGAAGAGTGAACAACTCCGTTGCTGTCTTTAACTTCAACTTTAATATTAACCGCTCCAACTTGTGTTCCTACAAAAGATAAGGCAGTACTTCCAAGTGTTGCTGTGCTGTATGTTCCGTAAGGAATCTCTGCACCATCTTTTATTACTTTCCCTGCTCCTATACTACCTGATTCAATTAAGTATCTAACTTGGTAACTAGCTGTATCATCAGGTAAAAGTTGCGACAAATAGAAATTAATAATTTTTGATTTACCTAAATTAATAGTACCATCGCCCGAAGTAGATAAAGTAAAATCTGCATTTATAACGGTATAATTAATAATCTGATTATGAGTAATACCGTTACTATCTACTATCGTAAATTCGATTTTGCTTGTTCCGCTTTGATTTGATACAAAAGTATAATTATGGTTTCCTGCTGTGATATCAGTATCATTTTTTAAAGGTGTTCCATTGTCTAAAACTTGTCCAACTCCCGTAATCGTGTACTTAAGATTATATTTAATTCTCGGGTTAATTTGTTCCTGTGAAAGACTTAATAATAAGGCATCAGGATTGTTTTTATAAATCTTAGTGTTCGCTTGTTGAATATTGAATTTATAATCTGAAGCAATTACATTTACTTCCTGTATAATTTCTTCTTTCAATCCGTTGCTATCAGTAACGATGTAATGAATTTTATGTAATCCAACAGCTGTTGGTCTATAAGTCAATTTAAAAGCTGTAGGAGTAACAGTAATAGGAATACCTTGCTGTATTGCTGTATTGTCTTGATAGAATGAACCCGTCTTACCTGATTCAATAGAATAAGACACGTTGTAAACTGTTCCTGCATAATCTCCCGTAGGCACAAGCGCATAAGAGAAAACATTATCTTCATTTACAAAAACATTTTGGCTAGGCGTTGGAGTAAAGCTGAATTTATTGTTTGAAACAACAATTGTAACATCTTTAGAAACGATCTGTCCGTTACTATCTTTTAATTGAAAAGTTAAAACAAAATTACCCGCAACAATTGGAGTAAATTTATATTGAAACGCTCCTTTTTGAACATCAAAAAATTGTCCAGATTGTACCGTTGTACCTCCGTTTTGTAAAATTCCCTCTCCACCGCTTATAAAGTAATTCATTTTATAAGTTAAATCTACAGCACTTTGTGGTGTTATTACAAAATTAATAGGCACGCCTTGATTTACGTAGGTTTGTGTTACTGAAGAAACATTAAAAGTAACAGGAGTATGAGCAGAACCCATTTCGATAGTACCAGTTCTTTCTTCTCCTTTATTATCTGTAACAACAAAATTAAGCTTATGATTTCCTAACGTTTTAGGAACATATCCAAAACTAAAAGCCCCTTTAGTAACAGTAACAGGAGTTCCTGCATTAATAACAGTTCCGTTAGAATCCGTCATTGTTCCATCGCCCTCTACTGGTTGATAGACTAATTTATAAGTAACTCCATCACTATTTTGTGCATTCGGAATTAAATTAAAATTCAATATTGTTTTTTCGTTTAATCGAACTGCTTTTTCCGATGGTGTCGCTGTAAAAGTGAAAGGTACATTTTCAACTGTAATGGTTACAGTAGCTTCCTTTATTTGACCGTTACTATCTTTAACTTTAAAAGTAATAACAGCAATACCCTTACCGCTTGGTTTAAATTTATATTGATGTGTTCCTTTTTCAATAGGTTTAAATACTCCCGCTTGGTCGGCTACGCCTAAAGGATTTGTTATTGTTCCTGATATTCCTTTAGAATCGAAAGAATGTGCTATTTCATAAGTAACGTTTGCTGTTCTAATTTGTTCAGCCAAATCAACAGAAATAACAAGTTCCTGATTTACATTAATTGAAGTACTGGAAGCCGTTGCGCTTACTGTGAAAGGTACATTGTCAACAATCAATTCTATTGTTCTTTGAACTTTTGCCCCATCAGAAGCCGTTACAGTAGCTGTTATTTTATGTGTTCCTAATGTCGTAGGAAGATAATGCAATTCTTTAACTCCATTTTTCAACACATAATTTGTACCAACTGGTATTTCTGTAGTACCATCAAAAAATGTTCCTGTACCATTTTCAACCAAATAAGAAATATTGAATGTATCTACTTCTTTACGCAATATAGTAGCTGTAACCGCACCTTTTGCATTAATGTTATAAGAACTAAGGTTTGGAGTTAATAAGAACGTAAAAGGCGAGTATTTCGCTTGAAACGTAATTGTTTTAGTTTTAACCACTCCGTGATTATCTTCAACAGTTACAATTATTTTATTTACTCCTACCGTTTTAGGAATATATTTAAAAGATTGTTCCAAATTCGATGGAAAAATATATTTTTCATTATCCTTTATAGCAATAGTAGGCGAAATTGTTTCAAGATAAGATTCGCCTGTTTCTAAAACAAAACTCATTTTATAAGTAGTTCCGTCAACTACTCTCTGAGGTTTAATTTTAACATCAAAAGGTGCTGTTTCAAAAACATAGCCCTCTTGGGGTACAGTAATTGTTAATTCAAAATCAAATTGGTCTCTAATATCAATGTCCTTTGTACAACCCATTAATATAATGAGTGCAAATAAAAGGGAATACCGTAAATAGGTGTAATATTTTTTCATAGTTATATAAAATTTTCACGTTATTTTTAATTGGCCAGCTGTAAGCGCTTTTTGTGTTTTCACGTTATTTTGTGTTTCTGCAGCTCGTTCCTGGTTCTCGTTTTAACGTTATTTTGCCTTCCTGAAGAAAAGATCCGGAATAGCTTTTCACGTTATTTTTTTAATTGGCATAATATCTTATCCCTATTCCGACAAAGGGAATAAATTCGCCTAAAGAAGAATTAGAATGATAATATTGATTAGCACGTAAGGTTATTGATAATTCATCTTGTATTGCATAATCAAAATCTACTCCGATATAAGCCCCGTAAATAAATCCTGATTTACTTTCTATAACTGCTCCATTACTTAAATTTTTATCTCCATTGTTGATTGCTTCATATCCAAAAACTCCCCCTGCTCCAATATTTATATTGAAAGTGTTTTGATAGTTGTAATAGACATTTTTAGAATAGCCAAGATTAAAAGTAAAATCGTTGTAAGGAATTTTAATTCCTGAAACGTATTTAAACTTAGAGGCTGTCATTAACAATCCTGCATCGATAAAATCGTGGCGGTCTAAAAAGTAGTTGTAGCTAATTATTCCGCCAAATCCATCTTGAACCGCTCCAAGATTAATTGCAAAGGCATTAGCATAAGACTGAGATTTTGCTTCTTGAATAAAAAGTCCGAAAAAGAAAATCAGTAGTAGGTGTTTTTTCATGTGTATTTTAGTTTAAATTAGGTAATAGACACCCTTACCATTTTTCAATGGTAAGGTAAGTCTTATGTAAAAAAATTATTTTGGATTATTAATCAAGGAGTTCGGTATTTCTAAGGTTACCGTCCTTTCTCCGTTTACTTCTGCCATTTCGACCAGTAAAATTTTCTTCTCATTTATAGAAAACTTACTGTAGACGAAAACAACTTCTGAGGTTTTTCCTGCGTATAATTTTTGAGGGAGATTATAAGCAAACTTGTACTGATAGTTTATTGTTTGGCTAGTAGTGTTCCTCTTTTTGTTTTTGGAATTGATATAAATATTTAGATAATTGATATCATAATCTAAAGGGGAATCATTTTTAAGAATCAGCGTAAAGTATAAATCATTTTTGATGTAGCTTATACTTTTTAATTTAACCATTATATTATCTTTTGCTCCGTAGATTCGATTATAGAATGGTGCTTTTTCAATTTCTTTTCTGCATATATTTTTATAATTGGCGATACTATCAGTTGCATAATCCTGTTCATAGTCGTTAACTGAAATAGGGGCAACGGTATTATCAGTAGTGGTATTTGTAGCAGTTGAACGATTTTCTTTTTCGGACTTTTTTATAAAATTTCCTTTTTCATTACCAACTGCCATAGCATTAGATATAAAGTAATTTGCTTTTTTAATATCATTTTGATATCGTACCACAAATGAAAATATATTTCCGTTTTCGGTAATTACCAACATATTACTTTCTTGTCCAGCTGAAGCTTTAAAAATTCCAATTGAACTTGGGTTTTCTTCATCATATCCAAACACAAAATTTTCACTTCCTGTTATGGCTTTCTTAATGGGGCTTGGAAAAAACAAAGTTGTATTCTTATTTTCTGTTCCATAAATGGTATCTGTTACCGTTCTTTCTTGACTATAAGAAATAAAAAAAGTTAGAAATAAAAGGATGCAATTTTTCATCGTGAGGACGGTTTTAAAATCATTTTCTGATTATTCAACAAATCAATTTTTACTTCTTTATTCTTCTTTCTTAAAATATTATTTAGAGTTCTTCCCACTACTGGGATATCGTCTAATCCTGAATCATTTGCATTTTGGTCAATAACACCGCTTGTTGTTTCTCCAATTAAACTTTCTGTTACTTGCAATCCTAAACCTCCATCCTGAGCATCATATCCCATAAGCTGAACAGGATTTTGATTGATACTTGTTACTGTAAAATTTACTCGACTTCCTGAGAAAGTAGCTTTTGCATAAACAATTGTGTTTTTCTTAAAAAGCTTATCATCTATCGTAACATCTTTAGGTAATAAAAGTGTTACTCTTTGATTATTTTTAATTCCCATTTGGTCGCCTTTAATTACCGCATAAATAACATCCTGTTTAACAATTTCTTTCTTTTTTGAACTTGAAAAAAAGTTACTAATACTATTTGCATTAACTTGTTTAGGTGTACTTGTTTGTTGTGCAACAACTGTTGGCTGTTGTACTGGTGCTTCTTCAGAATTAGTATAATATTCTTTAGGCTGTGTTTTTTTAACTGCTGTACTTTTTCTTTTTACCGAACCTCCTGAAGATTGTTTTTTTGTTTCTGTAGTAGATATATTCTCTACAGGTTTTTCTTCTTCTATCGTTTTATTTGGGGCTTTTTTTATATTTGTTTCAGGAACAGTTAAAGGTTCATTCGTAGAGAATCCCATTAAATCGCCATTAATGGTCGTATCTTGTTCTTTCCCTCCGTTTAAAGCTTCTATTTTGGAATTGTATTTATTAGCTTCCCCCTCGGGTGTTCCAAACTCCTCTACCTGTTTATTTTTATCATCTGAATCAAAATCACTTACTGCATATATAATTAAGCCTAAAGCAAAAACTCCTATTACCGCATAAGCTATGTATGTCTTTTTTTGTTCTGCTGTAATTTTGCTCTTTTTTTTCGGGTCTTTTGTGCCTGACTTTTCCATATTATTCATTTTGATTAACTGCCTCTGCATTTATTTGTTCTTCCTCTTTCTGAACCTTAGGGTCTAATCGTTTAATGCTTTCAGAAAGTTTTGTTATAATCAATCCGTAAGGATTATAAGGGTAATTTTTGTTTACTTCTTCCAGAGTTGCTGTTATTGTTGATGTATAAAATTCTTTAGCTTCTCCATTAATTCTGACAATATGAACAACAAAAGAAACATCATAAGGAGCGTCATAAGAACTTATTTTCCAAGAATTTTGTTGTATTTCTGCATGTTGAACTAAACCCGTAATTGATAGAAAAGTATTGAAATAGCCTTTTTTATCTCTATCCTTAATTATTTCTGTTGGTTTATTACCTACCAACCACATTATTTTTTCTTTTTTCTCTTTCATTGTATAACCATCAAGGTCATAATAAAGAGAAACGAAATAATCCATGTTTGCCTGTACTTGTTTTAGTCTGTCTTTTTTTTCATCTAATTTAACCAAAGGAACTAATGCGCCTTTATCATTGATAGCGAACATATTTTGTTGGCTTTCTCTATAAACCTTAAAAATCACAAAGAGAGAAAAACAAGAAACAATTACTGTTACAAGAGCCATTGCCCAAACAATAGTATTATTCCTTTTTAAAATCGTATAAATATCATTTCCTATTTTCATAACTCTAACTAAAAAAATTTGTAATATAAGATGTTACCATCGTGAATAATTTGAATTTTACACTAAATACAACTACCGTTGTTATAAGACAGCCTATAAAAGTTGGAGACATATATCCAATACTTGCGAAATTAGTTCCATCATCAGAAAGGAATTGTTTAATTAATAGTTCCTGTACCACATTTGTAAAATTTATAATCGCAATGTATGCCAAACCTAAAATTAAAAGCCCTATATATTTCTTAATCCATTTTCCTAGCAAATCCTTTGTTAAATCTAATGTTGACATTGCTATTATAAGAGGAAAAAGAAGTTTCATTAACTGGATTAAAAATACTCTTACCAACAGATATGAACATGTTAATGACATATCAGCAACATTGAAGATAAATGATACAATAGAGAAACAAACGTAAAATAAAAAGGAAAAAATAATATCGATTGTCATATCAAGAAAACCAATATCTTCACTATTATAAACTTCCATTTGTTGCTCTAAAATTTGATTCATTCGGCTGTAAAGATTACTTGGAGTACTTGCAACCATTCCATCTATTTGAGAAAATAATCCTTCAATGAAACCGATAATCCAATCACAACTCATAATAATACAAGCATATCCAATAAGATTAAAAACGTTTCCTAATTTGGGAGTTTCATTATCAAAATCTGATATGTATGTATTTAGTAATTTAAACAGTAACAATGCTAAAGCCATCGCTTTACAACCTGAAAGGAGAAAACTCCATCCAAATACATTTTCCCGTTCAAGGAGTCTTCTTAATTCTTCTATAAAAGTAAAATCCATTATTTTACTGAATTAGCATACATTCTACTTCTCATTAAGCTTAACTCTAATTTTTTATTTTCTGCTGTAACTAAATCAATTCTTTCTTTGTCGTTCATATTAAAAACATTGTCACTAAGAAATTCTTGAATTTTTTTAATACTAGAAGAAGAAGTATTTAAAATGTTCTGTAATTGATTTCTAGGAATAGTTGATTTTTTAGAGTTCGTTACTAATCCTACGTTTTTGATTATTTCTTTCTGTTTAGAAATGAACTTATCTACATCATTATAACTCTGAACGGCATCACTTACTTTTTCGACTTTCTCCGCTGTTGCTTTTACCGTATTATACGTTTTTTCAAGTTGTGATAGCTGTTTAGCAGCGGTTACAACTTGTTCTGCCATTTTACCGTAACTGCTGGCAGTAGTAGTGTTTAATAATCCTAATTGACCGTTTGTTGCGACGTCTGTTACAGGAATTTGTGCGTGAATTGTTCCTGTTATTGCTAATGCTAGTAATAGTATTAATTTTTTCATAGTATTAATTTTTAGTAATTAAGAATTTATTTATTGCTGTTTCCATGTCTCCACATTCTTCGTAAACATCTAGTAGTTTCTGATTATCTGCTCCCTCCGTTTGATAAGCCCAGTAAACTTGTTTAGGAACTTCAAGGCGATAAACTTGATGTATTTTGCCTCTCATTATAAAGATTTCTGAATAAGGTCGTTGTGCTGAAAAATTAGATTGAATACTACACATTTGATAATAAGCGTGCTCACTTAAATCAAATCTTTTTTGTAGTGATCTGTAATCTTTAGCATTTAAGACATAAAGAATTTGAGTGTTTTCTACAATTGCTTTAGATAAAGGATTTTCAGGTAATTGGCTTTCTGATTGCAGGATAATTCCAATTGCTCCATTCTGTTTTCTAATTGCTTGATAAAAATATTGAATACGTCTAAGGATACCATCCCATTGTAATTGCTCTGCAACTTCATCAAATAAAATAACTCCTTTTGTGCTTTTATCCTGCCAAATTGTTTTATTAATGGTAGTAAATACAAGCTGTAGCATAACTGTTAAAAGTAATGGATTACTACGTGCTTGGTCAAGTTCAAAAACTATAATTTTTTTATCTTTTAATTCTTCTCCTAAATCTTTTTCGGACTTTTTATATAAAAAAGCATAAGCCCCATTTTCCACAAATTCGCCCATTAAATGCAAAAATTCCTCTCTATTAAAAAATTCCTCTTTAATGTTTAAGTCCTTTAAAATCGTAGGAGTATATTTTATATACAATACGAAATCAGGCATTGAGCGATATTCAGATTCATAATTAGTATAATAGGATTCTATTAGCATTTTTAAGGAAGTTTTTTCCATTTCTGAAACCTCCGAACCTCTTTTATAGTGAATACCCACAAACTCGACTAATTCCTCTATTTTTTCAGTAGTGATTTCGTTAATTAAGAAAGGATTTACTCCAATTGATTTACCGTGCTCATAAGTTATATAAGCTGTATCATTTGGAAACAGAGCGGAAATTTTTTTATAACTTCCTCCTAAATCGACTATAACTTGTCTTAATCCTTGACTATAGTTCGAAGTGATTATATGATTTGCGTTAAAACTTTTTCCAAAACCAGTAGGTGCCAGAATAAAAAAGTTTCTAGCGTTTATGTTCTTCTTTTTATCATCCCAAGTATCTACATATACAGGCGTGTTTGCTAATCTTGAATTGTATAAAATTCCTGTACTTTCATTTTTGTAGTTTCCTGTATTATTTAAAAAAGTACAGAACATTTCTAAAGAAGCAATATATAATTGTCTCTCTGTAAGATATTGTGAAAAGAAAGGAAAACTATTGTTGTATAAAGCGTTCAAATAGTTTCCTGTTGGAACATAAGGCTTAACATCAATATCTCTAAACTGTTCATTTACTTTTAAGACATTACTAGCTAGTTCCTGCTCAGAATCGGCAATAACAATAATATTATTGTGTCCTCGAATCATTCGTACTGTATCAATATTCTGTACAAGGTCTTGAATGATTTCATCAGTTACATCGGCAAAGTACTTATTCTGTTTATCAAAACTGGAAGACTTTTTTAACTGCTCATTTCTTTTTCGTAAATCATCAAGATGTTTTCTGTTGTCATCAATTATACATATTTGATTATAGATATGTGAAAAATCTAAATCAAAAGAAAAGTTCTCCCCATAATTTTTAAAGAAAACGGTTTTATCATTTGACAAATATTTGTCTTTTCGATGTGTCGAAAAAGTCTCAGGCAATTTTTCTTCATCTAACATACAAATCATAGATGCATGTTGCGTGCCTATGGTAATGTCGCTGTGATTGAAAAACCTATCAGATACTTTTGATTCATCAAACAAATTAAAATAGAGGTCATAATAATTTTTTAAAAAATAATCCTCCATTTCAGAAACAACAAGGCGATTACCTCCTTGCAATTTAATTGAATTTAAAAATTGTACTGTCTCTAGAACTGATTGCGTAAAAGCATCAATTTTTTCATCAAACCCGTCAAATTCTTTCTTGTTTAATTTCTTAAAAGGATTGATTAAGGAATGATTTATTACTTCCTGACTTGGAAGTAAAAAAAACAAATAACAATCGTGTTTAATATAGGTCATTCCGTCAAAATGCTTTTGTGTTGCATTTTCTAAGAAATTTGTATTTCTAAAAGAAGAAGAATTAAACTTTGTTTTTAAAAAAACATCTTGTTTATAAAAGATAGAACCGATTGGTAAATCTTTTAATGCTTTATTCCAGTATTCATTTAAAGAAGCATAATCATCCCCTCCTAAAGAATATTTTTCAGGAAGCTCTAATTTATAACCAAGTCCAAAAACCCCGTTCGCAAAAACAATTTTATTTCCTTCTAAATAAATATATTTACTCATATTCTGAATATTTTTTTGGTAAAACGTTATCCGTCATTTTTGCGATAAAAGCTTTATTTGATAATACCAGTTTTGAAACAACAAAAAGCACCACCATATAAATAGAAACCAATATTAATTTTAGTAAAGAGAATCCACCCATAAAAGCGAGCAATCCAATTATTAAACCAATAGCGAACGTAAAAAACCCTACGATAGAAAATCCATAGATGTATGGAGTTTGTCTAATTTTTTTATAATTTCTCATAATAAAAATAAAAGGGCATAAAGCCCTTTTATTGCTTTTAATTATTACAAAGCTTGACTTGAAACGAAAGTATACAAACCTGCAATTATACTCACTACAACAACGTAGAGAACAATATTAGTAAGTCCTTTTTTCCAGTCTCCCCCCTCTTTTGTAAAATGTCCTAAGTTCATTAAACAAACAACTATAAACAGCGCACCTGCTACAATTGGGAATAATTTTTTAATTTCGTTCGCTACGTCATTCGCACCGCTCGTTAAATCTATTGAACCACCTGCATAGGTGTTACTTGCCAACAATAGACCTGCAATAACTAAACTGCATTTCAAATACTTTCTCATAGAAATTAGGGTTTATATTTAGGTCACAAATATAATAATTATATTATTAAATATATAATAAATTTACACTATATTAGAATTTATTATTCTATCTACGTCTTTTATAATCTTATAGAAATTAGCATTATATTTTTCAGTAGTTAGGTTTTTACTATCATCCAAAGCTTCTCTTTCAATTATTGGACGGCTGAATTTTAGAATTTCACTTTTACCATCCGATAAAAACGCAAAATCCCCGACCCCTAACTTAAGAAAGGTGCTTGCTCTAACTTTTGAAACTTCTTTTTCTCCATAGCTAGTACCTTTTGTAGATTGAAAAAGACTTCCTCCTGCGCTCTTTTGAACAGTTTTAGTTTCTTCTTTTACAAGTTCAAAATATCCCTCGTAAAATTTAGCAGTATCGGGATCGTTTGCTTTTCCAAAAAACTGAGTTGATAAATTGGCAGTAATCTCTTTAAAATTATCTCTCCCATATTGAACAACTCCCTGTACTAAATCCTGGGCGCAATAAACGACAGAAACACCAAAACTTCTCATTGTTGCGGGAATCTTCGCCATATTTCTAAGTTTGATTGTTGGGGCTTCATCTAATAATACAAAGCTTTGTTTACGCCCTCTAACCATCATTTGCTTAGTTGCTGTATGAATAATTGTTGCGATAATTGGAGTTAAAAAAGAATCTGCTTTAGGTTCATTTAAAATGGTAATTACAGAATTGTTTTCAGGATTATTTACATCTAAAAAAACATCATCGCCACTTAATACCCAAAATGATTCGGGAAAAGCAAGTTTCCTTAGCGCATTAGCCAGCGTACTTAAAACGGATGCTGTTTGTCTTTCAGATGCTAAACCCATTATAAAAGCAGAACCTTGTATAGCGACCCTCTTATCTTCTAGCAAAAATTTCTTTAATTTTCCAAATGTAGCTTCTGCCTGTGCTCCTAAATCTCTACTCTCTGTTTCTTCAGAAAAATCGACAGCTAAAATAAAGGCAATAATATGAGGAATCGTACACATATCTCGGTGGTACATGTGAAATTTTAGTATAATGGCAGACAATAAAGCGGTTGCATTTTCAGTAAAAAAATCCCCTCCTGATTTACCTGCACCCAAATTATCAATAATAACATTTACAACCTCGTTAATGTCTTTTTCATCTGAAATATACCTATCACTTAAAGGATTAATTCTAAGCCCAATATAAGGCTTGTGAATGGCTATAACTTTAAGCCTATCCCCAAATAAAGGTTTTGCTATTTCTGATAGCTCCCCATCTTTATAATCGTAAATAATACCGCTAAAATCTTTATTAGAAAAATGCTGTAATAACCTGAAAATAGGACTTTCGGTTTTTCCACTACCTGCTGAAGCAATAATTAAAATTCCTCTTCGCACATTTTTAATATACTTTATTCCTTTGGTAGTTGGAATAGGACAATCCCAAAGTTCGTCTACTTTATCAGGGAACGTTAAAAGAGAGTATAACGCACCTATAAGTAAAGATGGTAGAATAAGAAAAAGACCTATTTTATGTATAAATATATCTTTGAATTTAAAGTAAAGAATACCGCATATTGCTAAGTAAAAAAAGCCAAAAAGAATTTTTGGTTTAAGACGAAAAAGAGCAATTATTAATCCTGTTAAAATACCGAATACGCCAATAATATAAATCCAGTTTTTTACTGTGTAGCCTAAAATTTCCATAAGTGAGTGTTTGTTTTTTATTAAATGGGATTACCCGATATCTATTCCTTGTGATAATATTTTCTTTGTAACTTTTAAAGCCAAATCCTTTATACTTGTAGGTAATCGACTTGGTATATTTGCAATTCCTAATTCTTTCTTTATATCAGCAATCGGGTTTATTATTCTTTTTGCTTCGTTGATTCCTGCATGTTTCATTATAAGTTGTTTTCCCTTATTTGTAACCTTGTTTTCTATAGCCTGAGAAGTACTAGATTTGCTTTGATTTTTATACGATTCGTAACTTTTGTCTAAAGGACGGTTATAATTAAACTTTGAATCAAAAATAGTTTCGGTTTTTTGTATAAAATTATTTCTGTCAAAACCAACTTTCGCACCATTATTCATATTGTTTTCTTTCTGATTTGCCAATGGTGAAAGTGAAATTTTATTTCTTGGATTTTCCATTGTTTTATCGTGCCGTGAAACTACAACGTGAACGTGATACTGGTTGCCCTCTTTAACATCGCCAACCTTTATAATTTCTCCTTTTGAATTTCGGTGCAAATTACCTTTATGCTCTTTTTGATTCCTTTGATTTTCTAAAATAATTTTATCATTATGTTTGTATGTTCTGCTAGTTTCAACTTTTCCGTACCACATTAAATCTTTTTCAGTTAATGGTCTTTTAGTCATGTCAAATCCTTTTTCAGTTGCTAGTTTATTATAGATATTTTCTTTTTCATTTTGGAACTCTTTTGTAACTGCATTTTGTATCGCATACGATTCTTTTTCTTTTAATAAATGTTCAGAAACATAATAATTTCCATCTTTAATTTTGAGGTCTTTTTCATCAATTGCAAAAGATAACCTATCCTTAAAACGATTATCTTTTTTGTTAAACTCAATAATTTTTGTTGGATTTTTATTTATATTAATTGTTTTTTTATTTATAGAATCGCATTGTATTTCAACCAATTTATTCTTTGAAATTACTTCTTTTTCTTTTTCTTCATATAAAGATTTAGGTAGTTTATATGTTCCATCTTTTTGAACTTGTAAAGTAGATTTTGGAACAAAAACTTCTGCCTTTCCTTTTTCTTTTAAATCAATTTCAATGCAATAAGATTTATCACTTTCACTTTTAATAGCAACATTATTTAAAGAAATCCATTCTTTTGATTTCACATTTTCTTTGTCATTATCTGAAGAAAGATTAATATTTTTTTCTTTTAAAAATTCTTTAAAAGCTTTTTCAGTTTCCAGATTCAAAGATTTTTTTTCTAAGTCATTCGGTAATTTACTTTCATTCACATAAATATCTCGATTAAAATTTTCAGCGTAACTTGTCATTACATCTTTAGTGTAAAGTTTCAACTGCATTTTCATTAATTCATCTTTCTGTTCATTATAATAAAGTTTAGAAGCTTCGTTTTTATTATCATAAATTCCTCTACTGTTTAATTCTTTTTCCGCAATTTTTTCCATGTGTTGCAGTTCATATTTACTTGGAGAAATATTTATCATATAAAAATTACTTGATGATAATTTTTGAGAACCTCTATTAGAATCTAAATTATTAATTATGTCTTGTGCATCAATTTTTTGATTAGAATTTACAGAATCGTAATTTGTGTCAAAATAGTTTTCATAATTATTAACCTCATTATTTATATTATTTAACTGATTTTCTTTGTCAAGATATTCAATTAAATTAGAGCTAGAAGTTGAACTTTTAGCATCATGTGCAGTAAAAGAAACATGCATTACAATTTATCTAATAAGTTAAACATTGCTTCTACTTCTTCTTTCTCCAAATCAATAACAACTTTTGTTTTACCAAAAGTATTTTTTTCATACCCGAGATTTTTCTTTAAATTATTTAATACTTTTTTATACTCTTTAAAAGTATTTTCCTGAGAATCTACTATAGAAGAATAGCTTTTAATTTGTGTATCATATTCAGCTATTTCTCTTTTCAGTTTTAATACAATATCATCATTATTATTTACTGGGTTTATAGTATCTGAAGTAGAAACTACAGAATCATTATTTAAAATATTTTCTGCGATATCTGAATTTGTTTTATCAATAGAACTCTCTAATAAAATTTTATAAACTGCATCAATTTTTCTATTAGTCAGGATATAATAATCTCTTTCAATTGCTCCAAATCTTTTTCTTAAACTTTGTGAATCGTCACTAATAAATTTTCGTAAATCCACAATTTCAGATTTAACCCCCGCCAAAGATTCAGAATAATTATTTGAAATTGTTTCTCTAGGAGATACATAATTAGATTTAAAAAAAGTGCCTATTGTGTTTATACAATCACTAAAATTATTGAACTGATAGTTTGTTTTAAGCCAATCTAAGCTTTCTTTTGCTGTTTCTGATATTTTTACGTTTACTGCCATAATGCGTGCTTTAAGTACTTCATATTTTTACGCTAATATACTAATTTTATTGACCTTAAGTTTACAATTACTCCTTAATTCTTGCTTTAAGCACGCATTATAAAAAACACAAAAATATAAAACATTAAAAATCAGCACTTTACATTTAGAACTACGATTTATCGTCGTTCCCTCTTGCTTACCCATCCATTGAACCCAAACTGAGCATAAACCCTACCTTTTAACCTCAATCCATAACCCAAACTTTGCACCATTCTTTAGCCCAAAAAAACCGCCCAGAATACACAAAAAAAATCTAACCCGAAATCAATAAAAAAATCCAAACTAAAGAGAAAACAAAAAAAAAACAAAACCGAAATCAATAAAAATTAAAAAGTATTTCAGTACAAAAGGTTTTCCCATAAAATAAATTTCTTTAAAAAAATAACTATCTTAGCAAAAAATTATATTATGAAAAATGAAAAACAACAGTCCGAAAATGAAGAACTAGATATTACTTCATTCATTAAAAAAATTTCAATTCAGTTATATCTAGCATCTAAAAAATTGGAAGACTTCCCACAAGAAAATAAAAAGGAAGCCGTAGAAATTTCAAAGCAGTTAAATAAAATTGACAAAGACTTGCTTAAAAGATTTAATATAAAGCTATCAAGTAAGACTAAAGATGAAGCGTTAGAATTACTAAAAATAATGAAATAAAAACGGGGCTTTCGCCCCTTTTTTTATACTTCTAAAACATCAATAGTAATTTTATAATCGGTAGTATTTATTTTTTCATCATACTTATTATTATAAAATTCAACCTCTTTTTCTAAAACTTCATTTAAACTTTTTTCCCAAATCCATTTCGGAAATATAACAGAATCTTCTTTTAATTCTTTAACTTTTGATTTCGGAATGAAAATAAATTTTTCCGCTTTGTACGTTCCTTTTTCAATTGGTATAATTAATTTATATACTTTATCCGAATAATTTTCGGCAATCAAAAAAACCTGAACTTGTTTTTCTTTAACCTCATTTTTTGTTGTATCATCAAAAAATGTTTTTTCCATTTCGATAGAATCCGCAGAAACATTAATTTTTGATTTTGGAAACCAAAATGTTTTATTCTCTATTTCCAGT
>NZ_MUGR01000079.1:0-7997 GCF_002217195.1 Flavobacterium aquidurense
GATATATATAGTATATCTTTAAGTAAGCAAATAAAGAAAATTAACAACCTATAAAATTTAAAATTTATGAAAACAATAATCATTCATCACGTAGACGAAAATTTTGAAACTGAAGTTATAGAAACTATAATTATGAGAGGTGGTACAATTAGAAGTATCACTTTTGGAGAGCGCAAAAAGCTTTAATAATAAAGCAAAATACTAATTATTTATATGTAATATATTATATTATGGGTACACAAGTTTTATCAGCAAATGACAGTTTAAAGGGATATCACGGAGGGGAAAAGATTTTTATTAATCCTACTACAAAAATACAATATACTGAGGGTATAAGGGAAATTGCTATAAAATCAGAATCATTTTGGTTTTTAGATATAATTGCAAGTTATCAAAAAGAGTTAAGAAACGAGAGTTTTCAGGCTTGGAAACTAGAAAGAGAGTATTCTTATTCACTTGTAAATGATATTAAGGTTGTGGGGCAAAGAAAGAGCTGTTTTAATATAGTTTGTGAAGATGGAAACGACAAAGTTTTAATTAACCAACATCTTATTTTTTCTGATTTCCCTTTTGATGAATACATCGTTTGGAGTATAGATGGAATTATAATATTACCTGCCGAATATTAACATAAGACTTATCCAGTTTAATACTGGATAGTTTTTTTAATCTTGAAATTATGAAACTTTATATCTCTCAAAATTTACTTAATTCTTTAGCAAACTTAAACGCCTGTATGCAAATAACTGGCAATAATGTGCAGGAACTTTTTACATATAAGAATAAAATATTTATTATTGTTGGGGCTGTTTCTAGCGGTTCTAAAGGAGTTTATTCTATTACTGCTTATGAATGTATTCTTTTAGAAAACTTTTCAGGAAAAGCCGTTTCTTATGCTGAACATGGGTTTGATGTGATGGATGGTAAAAGAAAGAGTGGGTATTCAGACGTAACATTTAAAAGTAAAAAAACAGATTGGGTAATTACTGGGGAAGCGGTGGAGTCTCTGCCAATTATAGAAGATGTTCAATTAGAATTGTTCTAAATACTATATAAATATTTAATATATATAATATAAACGCATTATCTTTGGATAATTAAATTAATTGGAGAATGAGCGAGTTAGAAGAACTTTTTAAGAAAGGAGAATCCTTACAGGAGAAAATGAGAGTATTATTTAATAAAAACAATTTACCTACTTCGGAACTTAAATTATTACCGAAAGAAGATTTTGAAGAATGGAAAAAATTACACGAAGAGAGTAATGCATTAACCAAGAAAATCAGTTTATTAGTTAGCCAGAATTAAGATGAAAAAAATAAAAAAATATTGCTTGAAAAAAATCGGTTTTACTATTTCTTTTGACGGGTTTATTATAACAAAAACATTATTTGCAAAATGGGTGTGTAATATGCTTTGTCGATTTAATAATAAACCAGTTGTTAAACTGACTGATAACCTTTATATTGTAAATAAATGAATATAGCTAAAAAAGAAAATATCGACCTTAATACTGCTTATAATGAGATAATCAATTTAATACCGAATGATTTTATTACAACAGTTTTTATTGTTGCCTTTGTATCTCTTTTAATTTTGATTTATATCAAATTTTATTCTAAAAATATTTTGGAAGAGCAAAAGGAAATACTACACAATAGAAGAGGGATTAAAATACTTGTTAGTTTTTGTATAACAGCCTTAATGTTGGCTGTTGTATTAATTTTAGTTCTCTTAGTTGGTTCTAGCGACACTCGACTTTAAAAAAAATGTAATTTAATTTTAAAATACTGTATAAATAATTAGTATATATGATATATATAACTTATATTTGAATATAATTTAAAATTTGAAAAGATGAAAACAGAAGATTTTACAGGGGCTCAATTACATGAAGTAAATTTAGATTTTATACACGAGAAAGAAGAAGAATTTGTTAAAAGATGGGAAAGTGAATCGTTTTGGAATAAATTTGACGATGTCCTTTTTGTTCCATTAAAAGGAGATTTTATAGAATTTGCTTTGTTGCTTGATGATAAAATAAAAGAGGATATGAAAAAAACTTTTAAAACAACTCGTTTTGAGGTTATTTCAAGGTTAATAATCCCTTGTGTTAATGAAGTTACTCAATATTCCCTAGAGCTCAAACCTATATTAAATTAATAAAATTACTTTTCGGTTCTGCCAGCACTCCACCTTAAAAAAGTGGTTTGTTTTTAAACATATACTATATATATAATTAGTATATATGAATTATATTGCTTACCTTTGAGTAAGCAAAAAAGGAAAATTAACAACCTATAGAACTAATAATGTTATGAGTAATTATAAAAGATTCAGTTTAAAACTAAACGACCATACTATTTTTTTAGAGACTAATTTAATGGATAAGACTGCTGACCAATGGATTGAATTTGAAAAGGCAGAACAAGGTTTAATAGATTGTATTCAAAACCATCTTTCTGTTTTTGGTATTTTGCCAACTAAAGAACATTGTTTTGGAATTTATTATGAAGTGGAGGGGAGAAATAAGTATATGTATATAAATATACAGTACTATTTAGCTAACAATGAAGATTCAGTTCGTGTCTTGTATGTTGAAATTGAGGATAATGGCTTCTGCGGGTAAGTAAGATTAAAACGTATTTATTTAACCAACCAAATACTATATATATAATTAGTATATATGATATATATAGTTTATCTTTGAATAAGAAAATAAGGAAAAATAACTTAATTATAAAAAAATGAAATACTTAAAATTGGTTCTGCTGTTTTTGTCAATTACTGTTTATTCTCAGTCGGGGAAAGTGGTAAAAATTAAAGATGGGGATACGGTCGTATTGTTGGATTCTGATAATAACCAAATAACGCTTCGTTTAGCCGAAGTAGATTGCCCAGAGAGCAAACAAGCGTTTGGGAAGAGAGCAAAAGAATTTACCTCTAATGAGGTTGGTAATAAAGTAGTGTCTTATAAAATAATCAGTACTGATAGGTACGGGAGGTACATAGCAAAAATCTTTTATGATAATAAATATTTGTCTGAAGAGATTATAAAAAACGGGTACGGTTGGCATTATAAAAAGTACTCTAAATCAAAAAAACTTAGTGATTTGGAAATTAATGCTAAGAAAAACAAGTTAGGGCTTTGGGCTGATAAAGCCCCTGTTGAGCCGTATATGTTTAGAAAAATGAAAGAGTTGAATATGTCAGGTAATAACTATTGAAAAAAGCAAATTATGAATATTGATTTAAGAAACATTTCAGAAGATTTTGAAAAGCAAGTAAATGAAGTAAAAAAGAAGTTTGATATTATTACTAATTCAAAAGCGGTTGAGTATTGTACTGTCAACTATATCGCCAAATTAAAGGAAATTGAAAAACTTAAAACTGAATTAAGTAATGAAAAACAAAAGAATGATGTTTTCAAAAACAAGTTTATAGAATTAAACAATTTATTAGCTTGGATTAAAAAAATAACGTGAAAAGCCGTTCCGGATCTTTTCTTCAGGAATACAAAATGACGTGAAAACGAGAACCAGGAACGAGCTGCAGAAATGCAAAATAACGTGAAAACACAAAAAGCGCTTACAGCTGGCCAATTAAAAATAACGGGGAAATTAAAATAATACATTTTAAAAACATATAAAATTCAAGAATAGCAAATACAAATTATACTAATTATATATATTATCTTTACACAAACAAAACTATGAAAACAATAGCGATTTTAAACCACAAAGGAGGAACAGGAAAAACAACTTCTACTTCAAATATCGGAGCAGGATTAGCCCGTCTAAAGAAAAAAACATTATTAATTGATATTGACCCACAAGCCAATTTAACAGAGGGTTTAGGTATTAGAGATACTGACGTATCCATTTATAACGCAATAAGGGACGATAGATATAAAACACCTTTACCAATAATAGAACTTTCGGAGTACTTACATTTAGTGCCCTCTTCTTTGGATTTGTTAGGGGCTGAATTGGAATTAGTTTCACGCAGTAAGAGAGAAAGTATTTTAGAGAAACTTCTTGAAGATGTGAAATGGGATTATGATTATGTTATTATTGATTGTCCGCCCGCTATGGGGTTATTAACTTTAAATGCACTTGTACCTAGTGATAGTGTTTTAGTTCCTTTAGAAGCAGAATTTTACGCCTATAAAGGAATAGATAGGCTTATAAGTATTATTGAAAATGTACAATTTAATTTTAACCCTAAACTTTATATTGGTGGGGTTTTTATAACAAAATGTAATTCTCAAAGAGTGTTAACGGAGAATATTAAAACGAGTGTAAAAAAACATTTTGGAGACAAATTATTTGATACCTCAATAAGGGTAAATGTTGCTTTGGCTGAAGCCCCAGTAACAGGAAAAGATATATTTCAATATGCGCCAAATTCGAACGGGGCAATTGATTATTCAAATTTAGTAGATGAAATTTTAATGAAAGTATAATTATGGCAAAGAAAGTTTTTGGAGATTTAGAAGCAGGCAATAAAAATATGGGCGGAGTTAATGCTTTGTTTACTCCCCCTGCCAAAATAAAGAAAGTAGAAGAAAAGGAGAAAGTCGAAGATTTAGATAAAACTAGCTTGTTTAGTTTAGCTATTCCAGTCGAGGGATATAAATATCTTAGAGAATTACTGACTTTAAAGACCAAACAGGGTAATTTATCATATAATTTAAAAGGAGCGTTTTTAGAGGGCTTAGAATTGCTTAAAAAAGATAATCCTTTAGTTAAAGATGAAGCTTCTTTAGAAAGAAGACTTTACCGAGGAGGAGGACAAAAAAACAAAATTGAAACTTATTCAACCTCTGTTGTTATTCCTAAGAGAGAGATTAATTGGATTGATAATTATATTTTGCAGGAAAGACAAAATGATGAATTTTTTTCAAAACCTGATTTTATAAATAATCTTATTGAAAAACTAAAAAAGAAATATGGCAAAAATCTATAATTGTACGGTCAAGCTTGCAAATGGAAATTGGGTAACATATCATTCCGTTAATCATTTGGGGAAATTCGTAAAATTTATAGATACTAAAGAGTGGTTGTATTTTAATGTTTATGATAAAGAGGATAAAAGTAAATCAAATAACATTTTAGCCAGTTATCAAAACGGAAAGAATAGAAATGTACCAACCACTAAGGATATATAAAAATAAACCCCTAAAAAAACAAGTTTTCAAGGGGAATAAGTTTTAAAGGCAAGCCTTCTTTTTCGTAAACCAAAGATACACAATTTTTCAAATGGAAAACAAAAAAATTAATATTACAGATAAAGTTTTTACATCTCTTAAGAAACCTGATACTATTTCAATTTCAAATGATTTTCGAGATGAATTTTTCGTTCCGTCTAATAACCCCGAACTATTAGAAATACCAATTATTACTTATCGTATTGTTTTTAAAATTATTGCAGATTTAAGAAAAGTGACTTTTTCATCTGAAAATAAAAAAAACACTATTAAAAATAAGATGCAACTATCTTTATTTGATGAATCTATGCGTACCAATCATAATACTTTTTCAACGTTTCAATATAAAATTAGTGAACTAGACCCAAATAGAAGTTCTAAAAATGTCAAAACAGCTCTTGAATTTTTAGAACAATATCAAAAAGGATGGCACAAACAGACTAATAGTGCAGGTAAAGAGATTAACTCTTTTGGGGGATTAATCTCTCAACCAAGTTATTCAGAGGGGGAAATTACCTTTTTAGTTTCTAGTTTTTGGCTTGAAAAATTAATTGATTTGAATAAATTTAATCCAAGTCTTTATGACACCCTGTTTAAGATAAAAGACCCAAAACAACTTTTGTTTTACCTCTGGATTTTAAGGCTTGGAGAAAAAGGTACAAATATTAAATTTACAACAATTACAGAACATTATAATTTGAATTATAAAACTGCAAGAGAATTATATATCAATTTTGTAATGCCCTTTAAAAAGAAACTGGATAAAATTTCAGCGATGTCTTTTGGTTCAGGAGTAAAAGGGGACTATATCTCATTTGTTAAAACTCCATTAGTTCAAACTAATAATTTAAAAGAGAAAACAATTACGAGCTTAATGATACGTCAGAAAGTAAAATATTTTAGAGAACGTCATAATCTTAATGAAAATGATTTAAAGATTTTTTCTTTGTATCTAGCAATAAAAGGTAATTTTGAAGCAGTTAGTGACAGTTATAAAACTTTTGTAAAAGATTGTAGAGAGAAAAAAATAAAGGCTTCCGATATTGTACAGGAGGAATTTAAAACAATCTTTCAATCAATTCTATTAGAGAAAGAAAAACAACAAATTTGGGAGTAATCTAACATTAAAATTGAGTTTTTGCACCATACATTGGGTTTTTGCACCATACAAAATTGAGTTTTTGCACCATACATTGGGTTTTTGCACCATACAAAGTTGAGTTTTTGCACCATACACAAAGTTTTTGCACCATACAAATCAGAGTTTTCATACAACACTTAAAGTTTTTGCACCATACAAAGCTGAGTTTTTGCACCATACACGAAGTTTTTGCACCATACAAAATTTAGTTTTTGCACCATACAAAGTTGAGTTTTTGCACCATACACAAAACAGGCGTTAACCCCTTTGTTTATAAGGCTTTTCGGGGTTGGCTAAAATATCTTTAAAATATCTTTAAAAATTTAAAAGGATATTCAAAAAAAAATAAAAGCCCTGAAATCAATACATAACATTCCGCTAAAGGCTTTTTCTTTTTTTGAAAGTTATTATTCTTTCTAAAAATTCTTTTTAGAAACTCCTTAATTTAAAAGTTTAGTGAAAAGTCCGAAAAAGAAACCGCCAAACCTGTCTTGTGTAAGTTTTAACAGCAAAAAAATCACTTTTAAAAAACTTTTATTACAAAAACAACGAAATACTCACTAATTCAAAAAAAGTCCTTTAAAACGGCTCTATTCCTAGAATAACTTTTTGTAGCTGTTTTTGAATTAGCCAAAAAGTTATTTCCAGTACTAGAGTTTAGACTACCATCGAGTAAAATAATAATTAACTTTGAAAAAAATACAATATGAATACTCAACAATTTGATTTTATCTTAATTGTCCTATCAATTTTTACAATAAGCCTTATTTCTCTCTGCGCAATTCATTATAAGCTACATAGAGATATGAAAAAAAACACTTATAAAATTGGCGAAATAACGGATAACTTAAACAGAAAAGAATATAAAATACTTGCTAAAAAAAAGGATAATACTTTTATGGAATTTGAAAAATTTCCAATTATTAAAGCAAATATAGCACCAAGAATTGATTATTATGCTAAGAACTCTTGGACGAATTTAGATGAAGCAGAAGAAGAATTAAAAAAATTTAAAATAATCATTGGGCAGATAAAGTATGAAAAAAAAATAGTGGTTAAATAATAATTACCCGACGAAAAAATACTTCAGAGAAAACCTGAGGTATTTTTTTTGTCCAGTTCACAGCCAAAAAGTGAAGTTTCACGGGGTTTTTATTCTTGGTTAATTTTGGCCAAGTGTAGCCAATTAACCAGGATAAAAACAAGGATATTTTTATGCTGCCACTTTCGCCCGGCTACATAAAAATTTCGCAGGGCAAAAGCGCTGCATAAAAAAGTGATTATTGATTTTATTTGCTGTTCTCGAATCCTCAAAATTTTTAATTAAATCTTCCAGTTCGAATTTTAGCCATAAAACCAAACAAAGGTTTTAAAAATGATTTTAGACACAATTACAGCCCAAGCCTTAAAAAGAGTTCTAAGACTTCTGTTCGTTCCTCTCAGAAGCCAAGAACACTAAATTTAAACTTGTCCTGATTGCTTACAAAAACCATTTTTAAATGTAGGGTTCAGTTTTAAAGGCGAAAAACTCAAACTCAACGGAAGATGTAATTCAAAAAATTTTTAGTCTTCTCGAGCAAACAAAAAAAAGAGCGGAAGATCTCCAATTTTCGAAAATAAAAATTGGATATCGGTTTTATTTTAAAG